>DATFMD010000371.1:0-6572 GCA_035267125.1 Nitriliruptoraceae bacterium
CGTGACGACCGGGATGCCGAAGGCCGGTTGGAAGCTGTGCCCCTTCGTCGACATCCGGTGGCTGCCCCAACCTGCCGACGGAATCACCGGGGCACCCGAATCGCGCGCCAACCGAGCGGCACCGGACGCGAACGGCAACAACTCGAAGGACTGCGAGATCGTCTGCTCCGGGGCCAGTGCCACCACGTCGCCGCGCTCGAGGGCCTCCCGCGCCGCATCCAGGGCGCCACCACCGCCACGGGCGCCGCGGTACACCGGGACGGCGCTGGCCGAATCAGCGATGGCTGCCAGCACCTTGTTGTCCCAGATCTCCGACTTGCCCAGCAGCCGCACGACCCGTCGTCGGCCGTCGACGATCGCCAGGCTCATCATCAGGAAGTCGCTGTAGCTGTGGTGGTTCCAGGTGACGATGGCGGGTCCGGTGGCCGGCACGTGCTGGATGCCGGTGACCGTGTGTCGCCATCGGAACAGGCCCAGGAACAGTGCCTGGACCACGGCGCGAAGCAGTCGCCAGGTCCAGTTGATGGGCGTCGGCCCGGCGTGGTCCGTCGGGTCGGACGGGGTGGGGTGCGCGGTGTCAGTCGTCATGGCCGCCATTCTAGGTGGCGCCGGGGGCACGGTTGGCGCCACCGGGAACACGGCCATCGACCCCGGCATCCGGCGCCCGACTGCCTACACCACGCGTTGCAGGCGCAACCGCGATCCGTCGGTGATCGAGCGGCCGCCGCGGGACAACGCGATCGAGCCCGAACGCACCATCTCGCGGATCCCGAACTCCTCCATCACCCCGACGAAGCGTTCCAGCCGTCCGACGTTGCCCGCGATCTCGATGGTCACCGAGTCGGCGTCGACGTCCACCACCTCGGCCATGAACACCTCGGCGAGGTCGAAGACACGACTGCGCTCTTCCGGGCCTGCGGACACCTTGACCAGTTGCAACTCGACCTCGACACTGTCGTCCGGGTCCAACTCCTGGATCTTCAGGACGTGCACCAACTTGTTGAGTTGCTTGGTGATCTGTTCCAGTTGGACTGCCTCGGCCCCCACCACGATCGTCAGGCGCGACACGCGCGGATCGTCCGTGGTGCCGACCGCCAGCGAGTGGATGTTGTAGCCACGACGCGAGAACATGCTGGCCACCCGGGCGAGGACACCCGGGCGGTTCTCGACCAGCACGGCAAGGGTGTGGCTGCTGCGCGCAGTAGTGCTCATCGCTCGTCCTGTTCTGACAGTTGCCCGGCCAGGGTCTTGGCCTCGATGTCCTCGGCGATGGCCATGGTCAGCCACTCGTCGGCGGACTCGATCACGTTCTCGTTGGAGCCACCGGCCGGCACCATCGGAAAGACCATCTCGTCGGGGTCGACACGGATGTCGACCAGTACCGGGCTGTCCGTGATCGCCGCGGCCTGCTTGAGCACGTCACGCAACTCCGACACCGTGGTGGCGCGGAATCCGGGGATCCCGTATGCGTCGGCGAGCTTGACCAGGTCCGGCACGTCCTGGGCCAGCGTGGTCTCGGAGAAGCGCTGGTCGTAGAACAGCTGCTGCCACTGGCGCACCATGCCCAGGGCCCCGTTGTTGATCACCACGAAGGCGACCGGGATGTCATGTGCAACCGCGGCGGCGATCTCCTGGAAGGTCATCTGGAAACAGCCGTCGCCGTCGATGGCCACGACCGGGACGTCCTTGCCGACGCCCACCTTGGCCCCGATCGCTGCCGGGACTGCGAAGCCCATCGTGCCCAGCCCACCGGAGTTGATCCACTGGCGCGGCCGGTTCCACGGGATCACCTGGGACGCCCACATCTGGTGTTGCCCGACGCCGGCGACGTACACCGCCTCGGGCCCCCAGGCCTCGGCGACCGCGCGGATGGCGGTCTGGGGCTTGATGATCCCGGCCTCGTCCTGGTCGCACCGCAACGGATGTCCGGCCTGCATCTCGTCGAGGTGGGCACGCCAGGCGGTCGTGTCGGGCACGACGGCCTCGGCACCGTGCTTGTCGATGCGCTCCGTGGCGGCCTTGACCATCTGGCCGACGACGACCTTGGCATCGCCGACGATCGGGATGTCGGCGACGCGGTTCTTGCCGATCTCGGCCGGGTCGACATCGACATGGATGACCTTGGCACCGGGGGCGAAGGCATCGAGGTCGCCGGTGACGCGATCGTCGAATCGGGCCGCCAGCGTGACCAGCAGGTCGGACTCCTGCAGGGCACGGATCGCGGTGTAGTGGCCGTGCATGCCGGGCATGCCGTAGGCAAGTTCGTGTGACTCGGGGATGATGCCGCGCGCCATCAGCGTGGTCACCACGGGCAGGTCGAGCAGTTCGGCAAGGGCGACCAGTTCGTCACCCGCGTCGGCGCGCACCAGGCCACCACCGGCATAGATCACGGGCCGCGTGGCGGCGGCGATGGCCTCGATCGCCTCGCGCACCTGCTTGCCGTGTCCGCGCACGGTCGGGCGGTAGCCGGGCAGGTCGACCTGGGCCGGCCACTCCCACTCGAACACGGCGTTGAGCAGGTCCTTGGGGATGTCGACGAGCACCGGACCGGGCCGCCCCGTCCGAGCGACGTGGTGGGCCTCCTGGATCGCACCCGGGATGCGATGAGCCTCCTGGACCAACTCGTTGTGCTTGGTGACCGGCATCGTGATGCCCACCACGTCGGCTTCCTGGAAGGCGTCGGTGCCGATGGCGGTGGACGCGACCTGGCCGGTGATGGCGAGCACCGGCACGGAGTCCATCAGCGCGTCGCACAGTCCGGTGACGAGATTTGTCGCGGCCGGTCCGGACGTGACCACGGTGACCCCGACCTTGCCGGTCGCGTGGGCATAGCCCTCGGCGGCGTGGATTGCACCCTGTTCGTGACGCACCAGCACGTGGGCGAGGTCGGCATCGATCAGCGGGTCGTAGGCCGGCAGGATGGCTCCGCCGGGATAGCCGAAGATGACGTCGACCCCGAGGTGTTCGAGGCTGAGCATGACTGCCTGGGCGCCGGTCACCTGCATTGGCTTGTCCTTGTCCGTGGGCGGTGCTGAGGGAACACCATCCGGGACCGGAACGCGAAAAACCTCCCGGCTGGGAGGTTGGCGCGCATCCGGATCCGGACGCGCGCTACCCAATGACGACGAGTACGACCACACCGATGTGATCGTGTTCGATCGCCTGCTGCAGCATGGGTGCCCTTGTCCGTCGTGGCCAAGAATGGCCCAACGACGAGCCGGAGTCAAGTCGCGTCCTTTCCTCACCGGCGAGACGTCGCGTTCCTGCTCGCCCCGGCGGGGCCATCGCCCGGGCGTTGCGGGCCAGCTGCGCGGCAACCGGCACCGCGTTGGCGCGCGGCCACGGAGGCGCCCCTTCGGCTAGACGTCGCTGTCGGGTTGGACGCCGATCTCGGTGGCCTTGACGGCGATCCAGACCTCGCTGTCCGGTTGCAGGCCGAGTTCGTCCGTGGCGTCGCGGGTGACTTCGACGGTCAACGGCACCGGTGGTCGCGTGCGCAAGCGGACGCGGTCACCCAACAGCTCGACGCGTTCCAGCGTGGTCGACCACGTGTTGCGTTGACTGCCCTCGGGCCGACCGCGGTGCACGGTCACGGCGGTGGGACTGACCGTGACCAGGACGTCACCCGCCACCGCATGGTCGGCCACGTGGAGTTCGCCGCCCCCGGCCACCTTGACGACACCGTCGCGCACACGACCCGTCAACAGGTTCGCGCCGGCGAGGTCTGCCACGTACGGGGTCGTCGGTCGCAGCCGGATGTCGTCGGGTGTGCCCACCTGGGTGATGCGGCCCTCCTCGAGCACGTGGACCTCGTCGGCGAGGAGGAATGCCTCGGTGGGGTCGTGGGTGATCACCAGGCGCGGACCCGCGAACTCGTCGAGGTGACTGGCCAGGCTGCGGCGCAGGTTCGCCCGGGTGGAGACGTCGAGCGCCGACAGGGGTTCGTCCAACAACAGCAGGTCGGGCATGGGTGCAAGCGCCCGTGCCAGGGCAACCCGCTGTGCCTGGCCGCCGGACAGCTGGCGGGGCCGCCGCTGCTCGACGCCGGCCAACCCGACGCGGTCGAGCCAGTCCCGGGCCCGTGCGGTCGCCTCGCCGCGTGGCACGTGCCCGGCGCGCAGGCCGAAGGCCACGTTGTCGACCACGCTCATGTGGTCGAACAACAGGTGGTCCTGGAACACCACCCCGATCCGGCGGTCCGCCGCCGGGACGAACACGTCCGCAACCGGATCGTCCAGCACGTGCCCGCCCAACTCGATGCGGCCGCGGTCCAGGGCCCGCAGCCCCGCGATCGCCGCAACAGCAGTCGACTTGCCCGCCCCGTTGGGCCCCAGCAACGCCACGGTGGTGCCGGGCGCGATGACCACGTCGGCATCGAGGTCGAACTCGGCCGACTGTGCGACGCCCAGCGACGCACGAAGTCCGGGGCCAGACGACGTCGTGTCTCGGGGCGCCGCGACGGCCCCGGGGGTGTCCGACCCGGCCTTGTGGGCATCGGAGGACGTCATCGGCTCGGCCACCACTGCCCACGCAGGGCGACGAGCACCACCAACGACACGATCACCATGACCAGGCTCATCGCCACGGCCGCGTCGCGTTGGCCGTCCAGGGCGACGAACACCGCCAGCGGCATGGTCTGGGTGCGCCCCTGCAGGTTGCCCGCGAAGGTCACGGTTGCCCCGAACTCACCGAACGCGCGCGCCCAGGTCAGGACCAGCCCGGACGCCAACGACGGCGCGATCATGGGGAGGGTGACGCGACGCATGACGGTCCACCGCGACGCGCCCAGCGTCGCCGCGGCCCCCTCGTGGCGCCCGTCGAGGTTGCGCAGTGCACCCTCGACCGTGATCACCAGGAACGGCATCGCCACGAACGTCGACGCGATGACCACGCCCCACGTCGTGAAGGGCACCACCAGCCCGGTGGCCCGCTCCAGCGGCCCACCCACGAGCCCCCGTCGCCCCAGCGCGAACAGCAACGCGGCACCACCCACCACGGGCGGCAGGACCAGCGGCAGCATCACGATGCCTCGGACCAGTCGGCGACCGGGAAACTCCACCCGGGCCAGCAGCCATGCCAGGGGCAGCCCGACCACGAGCGAGATCGCGGTGGCACCCAGTGACGACACCAGCGACAGCCACAGCGCCTGGGTCACCACGTCGGTGGCCAGCAGGGTTGCGAGGTTCGACCACGGCGTGCGCACGAGCAGGCCGGCCAGCGGCACGACGAACAGCGCCAGGCCGGCCACGGCCAGCACCACGAACACGGCCGGCGGGCGCTGGACGACGTCACGGCGACGCGACCGACCGGTGGGCAACGGCGTCGGCGAGGTCATGGCGCGCCGAACCCGTGTCGGGCCATGATTGCCTGGCCGTCCTCGCCCAGCACGAAGGCCTTGAACGCCTCGGCGCCTGCCGGGTTCGGCGCGTCGGCCAACGTGGCGATCGGAAGGTCGGCCACGATGGCGTCCGCGGACGGGATCTCGATGCCGACCACCGCACCGTCCGCGGACGCCACGTCGGTCACGTAGGTGATGCCGGCATCCACTTCGTCGGCGGCGATGCGTGCCAGCAGTGCCCGGACGTCGGGCTCGTTCGTGTCGATGCGGGCCACCACGCCGGCTGCGTCGAGGACCTGGCGGGCGAGGTCGCCACAGGGCACGCCCTCGATGCACAGGCCGATCAGCAGGTCGTCACGGGCGAAGTCCGCGAGCCCGGTGACGCCGCCGGGATTGGCGGCGGGCACGGCGATGGTCACCGTGTTGGTGGCGAACGTGACGGCGGGGCCGTCGGTCAGGCCGGCGTCCTCGAGGGCCGCCATCGTCTGGGCATTGGCGAGCGCGACCACGTCGGTCGGTGCGCCTTCGAGCACCTGTTCGCGCAGGGTCGCACTGCCCGCCAGGTTGCGCACGACGTCGACATCGGGATGGCGGTGCTCGAACGCCACCTCGATCTCCGCGAATGCATCTGCCAGGGATGCGGCCGCGGAGACGAACACCTCGCCGGTCACGGTGGCGGCGGGACCGGGGGACGTGGCCGCCGGGTCTGGGCTGGCGGCTGCCCCACATCCCGCGACCGCGACGACGACGCCAGCGACGAGTGCGCCAGCGGCCGGCCGCACGACGGCGCGGATGTCTGGCCTCGGCCGCTCATCCATCGGGCAGGCCGACGACGACGTTGGTGGCCTTGATCGTCGCCACCACCTCCATGCCGGGCTGCAGGTCCAGTTCCCGGATGCTCTCGGCAGTGGTCAGCGCCAGCAGGCGGTACGGGCCGGCCTGCATCTCCACGGTGCCGGCAGCCGTTCCCTCGACGACGCCGGTCACGATGGCTGCCAACTGGTTGCGCGCAGACGTCGCCTGCACGATCGGTTGGGGCGCCCGACGCGAGGCCAGCAGGCGTCTGACCTCCTCGAGCGGGACGAGGCGTTGGTTGCCCGCCGAACGGGTCACCTCGATGGCGCCCTCGTCGGCCCAACGACGAATGGTGTCCACCGAGACATCCAGCAGGTCCGCCGCCTGGCCGATGCGGAGATGGTCGTCCACACATCCTCCATACATGGGTATCAAGGAT
>DATFMD010000372.1:0-4934 GCA_035267125.1 Nitriliruptoraceae bacterium
AGCAGAACGCCGGTGTGGCAATGCACAACACGGTGGGACCGGCCGCCAGCGCATCCGCCAGGGTCATCGCGTGCAGGTCGCAGTCCGGCTCGCGCGTGCACAGGGCTTCGAGCCCCTGGGGGTCGTCGACGGTCGGCGTCGACATCGGTGGGATGACCTCGCCGGGTCCCGGGGCGAGGCTGTCGGCTGCGTTCATGGCCTGGATCGCAGCCGTGCCGGCCGCGGTGGCATCGTCGGCGGCGACGACCACGTCGAGCACGCCCGGGGCATCCACGGTCACCGCGACGGAGTGCAGCCCACCACTGGGCAGCCGGTCATCGGGATACCACGTCGACTCCATCGGACCGACCACGACGGTCCCGGTGTCGTCGACCAGCCACAGTTGCACGGGAGTCGTGACGAGGGCGCCGTCGGCGGCCATGTCCGGGACGACGAACTGGAGGTACTGGTCCGGGGCGACGATCAGTTCTCCCCACGTCAACTGCGGAGCGAGTCGCACCTCGGCGGATTCCAGGCCGGCCGCAGCCAGGACCTGTGCCTGGACGCTGTCGGCGCCGGACGCCACCGGGGTGGTCGTGGCATCGGGCGTCGGTGTCCCGCCATCAGCCCCGTCCGACGAGCCGCCACAGGCCGCCAGGGCCAGGCCGGAGGCAGCCGACACGAGCAGGGTGCGGCGCGACAGGACTGTTGCTGGGGCCTGGTCTGACATCGATGCTCCGGCGACGCGATGGCGGGGCGGTGCGGGGTCTGCAGGGTATCGGTGGCGGCCCCGTCGACCGCGCGGCGTACCGTGTCGCCCATGGACGGTCTGGGACGGACACGACGGGTGCTCATCGCGCTCCTGGTGGTGACGCTGGGAGCGTGCGTGGTGGCCGCGCCGTCCGACGACCCGGTTCCGGCGGAGTCGGCCACGAGCGATGCCCCCGCGGTGCGCATCGGTGTGGGGCCGGAGCAGGAGTCGGTCCTCCTGGGCGCGGTCATGGCGCAGTTGATCTCCGACGACGGATTCACTCCCGAGGTCGTGGACCTGGCCGATGCGGACGCCGTGCGACAAGCCCTGGAGGTCGGTGACGTCGACGTGGCGCCGGGCTACACCGGCCAGACCTGGCTGGAGGAACTCGGTCGGGAGAACCCGCCCGGCGATCCGCGCACCTCATTCCAGGGCGTGTCGTCGGCGGACGAGTCCAACGGCATCGTCTGGTTGCGTCCCGGCTTCGACCTCGAGGCCGGGGTGGGCGGCCCCCCGGCCGATGCGACGCTGGCGTTGTGGGTCACCCCTTCCGTGGCAATCGAGGCCCCCTCGATCGCCGAACTCGGCGCTGCCCTGGCCGAGACACCGGATGCGGAGGTGTGCCTGGACGCGGCCTTCGGAGAGCGCACGGATGGCTGGACCGCCCTGTCCCAGCGCTACTCCATCGGTCCGACCGTGCTGGTCGAGGCCACGCCGACCGAGGCCATCGCCGGTGTGGCGGCGGGCCAGTGCCTGGTCGGACTGTCGACGCTCACGGACGGTCGTGCATGGGCAGCCGGACTGGTTCCCCTCGCCGACCCGTTGGACGTCTTTCCGGCCTTCGTGGTGTCGGTGCAGGTCCGTGACGAGGCCCTGGCCCGTCGGCCCGGTCTCGACACGGCGTTGCAGCCACTTGCCGACAACCTGACCTCGTCGATGCTGGGCGCGCTCAATGCCCGAGTGGTCGCCGGTGAAGCGCTCGACCTCGTGGCCATGGTCGGTGTGACCCAGTTGACCGCGCCGCCGTCGAGTGGGTCGACTCCGTCGCCTTCAGCGGTGGGCACGCCGACGGAGGCAGCCACCGCCGGGCCCGGCAACGAGACCGAATCCGAGCCGGCCATGGCCCCGGGAAGCGGCTGACCCCGTCGGCCGCCACCTCGTCACGCCGGTGGGGATTCCTCCACGGCCAACAGGGCCTGTTCGACGACCTCGGCCAGGGCCGGGTGGATCCACCACTGGCCCCGACCCAACTCGTCCACGGTCTGGCCGAACTGCATTCCCTGGACCAGGCACTGGATCATGGTGGGGGCCTGCGCCCCGATCACGTGGGCGCCCAGCACCAGCCGCGACCCGGTGTCGACGACCAACTTGACGAAGCCGTCCTGGTCCTCCAGTGCCCATCCGTAGGCGGCGGCGGCGTAGGGATGCACCACGCAGACGTGGTCGATGCCGGCCGCGGCTGCCTCGGGTTCGGTCAGGCCCACACTGGCGATCTGGGGGAGGCCGAACACGGCGTGGGGGACCGGACCGAGCGACGAGGCGATCGGCTCGTCGGGATGCACGAGGTTGTGGGCCACGATGCGGGCGTCCTCGTTGGCCTTGTGCTTGAGTTGGGCCGGGGCGCAGATGTCGCCCAGTGCCCAGATGCCCGGCACCGACGTCTGCTGGTGCTCGTCGACCACGACGTAGCCCGCGGGGTCCAGTTCGACGCCGGTCGTCTCGACGCCGAGCGTCCTGCCGTTGGGGGTGCGGCCGGTCGCCACCAACAGCATGTCGCCGGTGACAGCGGATTGCCTGTCCACGCCGGACAGGAGCACGACGAAGTCGTCACTGGTCGGGCCGTCGGCGGCTTCGACCTCCATCACCGAGGTCTCCAACCGCACGTCGAACCGGTCGCGGTAGATGGCCGTGATGCGATGGGCGATGCTCGGGTCCTCGTGGCGCAGCAGTCGGTCCCCCCGGGCCAGGATCGTCACCCGGGCGCCGAACGAGCCGAACACGTGCGCCATCTCGACCGCGATGAAGCCGCCGCCGACGATGACCAGGTGGTCTGGCACCTCGTCGATGCGCATGATGGTGTCGGAGGTGTGCCAGGCAACGTCGTCCAACCCGGGGATCGGTGGCACCACGGCATGGGCGCCGGCTGCGAGCACGAAGCGGGGCGCGGACAGCACGCGGTCGCCCACCTGCAGCCGGTTCTGGCCGACGAATTCGCCATGGCCCTCGATCAGTTCCACGTGGTCCAGTGATTGGCGGTAGTCACGTCCACTGGTCGCGATGGGGTCGATGCGATCGAAGATGCGGTCGCGGATCGCGGGCCAGTCCGCACGGTTGAACTGGGTGTCGATCCCGAACCTGGAGGAGTTGGCGGCCTGGTGGGCGAGGTTCGCGGTGTGCACGAACATCTTGGTCGGAATGCACCCGCGATTCAGGCAGGTGCCTCCCATGACGCCTTCCTCGACCAGGGCGATGTTCCAGTGGTCCATCTCGTCGGTGATCACCGAGTTGCCCGAACCCGTCCCGATGATCACCAGGTCGTGGGTGTGGTGTGCCGCGGCGGTGACGGCACCGCCGGACTGCGACGCTGACGGCGAGGCCACGATGGCATCCGTCATGGCCTGTTCCGCGCGACCACGACCCCACCGACGGCACACACGGCGCCCAGCGCCAGGGCAGCAGCAGCCCATGCGCGGGTGCGATCTGGCACGGGGTGATGCTCGAACCTGCCTCCGCGCGCCCCGATGGAGCCGACCGATCCGATCGACAGGATGCTGCCCGCTGATCCGATCGACAGGATGCTGCCCGCCGATCCGATCGACAGGACGGAACCGGATGATCCGATGGACAGGATCGATCCGGCCGACCCGATCGACAGGACGGACCCCGCCGACCCGATCGACAGGATCGATCCGGCCGAACCGATCGACTGGATCGATCCGTTCGATCGTGTCGACAGCAGCGACCCCGTCACGGTGTTTCGAGGCTGCGAGGTTGGACCACGAACACGATCTCGCCGCGGGCACCGACGACCTCGGACCAGTCGGTGATGAACAGGTCGATGCCGACCACGGTCGCGGTTCGCATCGCCACCGAGGCACCCGTCAGGTGGGCCACCAGGCCGGACCATGTCGGCTGGTGGCCAACGATCATGACCCGGTCGACGTCGGGAGCCGTCAGGACGGTTTCCAACGCGCCTTCCGGCCAGGTGCTGTACAGGTCCCGCTCGACCTGGATCTCGCCGCTCCAGCCACCGGCCGCCGCGGCCCGTTGCGTCGTGGTCAGCGCACGCACGGCCGACGAGGTGATCACGTGGTCGGGAGCCTGTCCCGTCGCGGTCAGGTGGCGGCCCACGGCATCGGCGGCCGCGCGACCT
Source organism: Nitriliruptoraceae bacterium (assembly GCA_035267125.1). Taxonomy (GTDB): domain Bacteria; phylum Actinomycetota; class Nitriliruptoria; order Nitriliruptorales; family Nitriliruptoraceae; genus Salsipaludibacter. The sequence continues at coordinate 4,104 of DATFMD010000372.1, forward strand.
CGGGAGTTCAACGGACGCTCGTGGTCGGCAAGTCCACTGGACCAGTCGGACTTGGCATGTCGCATGATCAGGAGTTGTTTCATGGCCGCGACCCTATTGCGCCAGGACGCCACTCGCACCATCGTGGCGGGTGCTGGTCGGTGCGCAGCAGTCGCGCCTAGACTTCGGCGGCACGCCCGGAGGGGACAACCATGACGGACACCGAGCCACCGAGCGACCTGGCATCGGCCCGCACGCGCCACGACGAACTGGTGTCCCAACTGCGCGATGCGCGGTATCGCTACTACGTCCTGTCCGACCCCACCATGACCGATGCCGAGTTCGACGTCGCCTGGCGCGAGTTGTTGGCCCTGGAGCAGGCGCACCCCGAACTGGCGACGGCAACCTCCCCGACGGCCGAGGTCGGCGCCCCGATCGACAGTGCGTTTCCTCCCCACCGCCACCTCGAGGCGATGCTGTCCCTGGACAACGTGTTCTCGCGGGAGGACCTGCTGGCCTGGCATGACCGCGCCGCTGGCCCGCTCGACAGTGATCCTCGATGGGTGTGTGAACTCAAGATCGACGGGGTCGCGATCTCGCTGACCTACATCGACGGCGTGTTGGCCACGGCGGCCACCCGTGGCGATGGCGTCACCGGCGAAACCGTCACACAGCAGGTCCTGACTTTGGACGACGTGCCGTACCGGTTGGACTCCACGGGCCGGGACCTGCCGGCGCTGGTCGAGGTGCGTGGGGAGATCTACTATCCGCTGGCTGCGTTCGACGCGATGAACGCCGAGCGCGTCGACGATGGCGAACCCGCCTTCGCCAACCCCCGCAACGCCGCCTCCG
>DATFMD010000373.1:0-8723 GCA_035267125.1 Nitriliruptoraceae bacterium
GCGGATGACGACCACGTCGCCGGCGCTGATGCGGTCCGGGTTCAGCACGCCGGCCATCGCGTCCTCCTGCGACTCGAAGACGCGCGCGGTCCCGCTGAAGGTCAGGATCGACTCGTCGACGCCCGCGGTCTTGACGATGCACCCGTCCCGGGCGATGTTGCCGTACAGCACGGCCAGCCCACCGTCGGGGCTGTAGGCGTGTTCGACGGAGCGGATGCAGCCGGATTCGCGATCGAGGTCCAGGGAGTCCCAGCGGGTCGACTGGCTGAATGCCTGCTGGGTCGGGATGCCCGCCGGCCCGGCCAGGAAGAACTCGCGCGCCTCGTCGGTGGCGGAGTCCCGCGACACGTCCCACTGGTCCAGCGCCGCCCCCAGCGTGTCGGAATGGACGGTCGGCACCGAGGTGTCGAGCAGGCCGCCGCGGTCCAGCGATCCAAGAATCGCCATGATCCCGCCGGCCCGGTGCACGTCCTCCATGTGGTATTGCTGGGAGCTGGGCGCCACCTTGCAGATGTTGGGCATGTGCCGGCTGATCTCGTCGATGTCGGCCAGGGTGAAGTCGTGGCCCGCTTCCTCGGCCGCGGCCAGGATGTGCAGCACCGTGTTGGTGGACCCGCCCATCGCGATGTCGAGTGCCATGGCGTTGCCGAAGGCCGTCTTCGACGCGATCGCGCGAGGCAGGACCGACTCGTCGTCCTTCTCGTAGTACCGGCGGGCCAGGTCGACGATGCGTCGCCCTGCCTCCAGGAACAGACGTTCGCGGTCGGTGTGGGTGGCCAGGGTCGAACCGTTGCCCGGCAGTGACAGCCCGAGGGCCTCGGTCAGGCAGTTCATGGAGTTGGCCGTGAACATGCCCGAGCAGGAGCCGCACGTCGGGCACGCCGACTGTTCGACCTGCAGCACCTGCTCGTCGGAGATGCGCTCGTCGCCGGCCTGCATCATGGCGTCGACCAGGTCCAGCTTGACGTCCTTGCCTGCCAGCGAGGTCTTGCCGGCCTCCATCGGACCGCCCGAGACGAAGACCACCGGGAGGTTGAGGCGCAGCGCGGCGTTGAGCATGCCGGGGGTGATCTTGTCACAGTTGGAGATGCACACCAGGGCGTCTGCCTTGTGTGCGGTGACCATGTACTCGACGGAGTCGGCGATCAGGTCACGCGACGGCAGCGAGTACAGCATCCCCGAGTGGCCCATCGCGATGCCGTCGTCCACGGCGATGGTGTTGAACTCCTTGGCGACCCCTCCGGAGCGTTCGATCTCGCGGGCCACCAGTTGGCCCATGTCCTTGAGGTGGACGTGGCCCGGCACGAACTGGGTGAACGAGTTGGCAACGGCGATGATCGGCTTGCCGAAGTCGTCGTCGGTCATGCCGGTGGCACGCCACAGCGCCCTGGCACCAGCCATGTTGCGGCCGTGTGTGGTCGTTCGCGAGCGGTATTCGGGCATTGTGGCACTCCTCGCCTGGCTGCTTCGAGTCTACGACCTGTGCCGCCGCCCCGACATGGCGTGTTCCTGCCCGCTGACACCCCGCCGGGTCACTGGTGCGCGATGGAGCCCGAGGCAGGCGAACGCCCGCCGCGACGCCGTCGGCCGATTCATCGCCGGTTCCCGCAACCAGCAGCCCGTCCACGCGGCACACTCGTGGCTGACCACACGGCACCGTTTCGGGGCCGTGACCACGACCCGGGGGAGCTCCGATGCCTGACCTGACGTCCCACGCCCGCGCAGCCGCGGCACTGCCCTTGATCGACCGTGTGTCGCCCGACGCCGCCCACACGTTCCTCAAGGTCCCCGACATCGCCGGCGAGTCGCGCCACGCCGGCCACGAGGAGGAGATCGAGCTGTTCGGCGTGGAATGGGGCTTCGACACCGCGGATTCGGCCACGGCGGGCCGCGGGCGTCGTCGCCGGGCGCCGGAGTCCTCCGACGTGGTGGTCACGTTGGCAACGGACTCGAGCGTGCCCTACCTGGTGCAGGCGATGGTGCGCGGCAAGGCCTTCCACGAGGTCGTCATCTCGTGGGTCGTCCCGGGCGAAGTGCAGTTCGAGCGCCAGCAGTTGACGTTGCGCAACGTCGTCGTGAGCAGCGTCCGGTTGGCCTCGGCACACTCCCTCCCTGCCGTGGTGGCCGCGCTTTCCTACGAATCCTTCGTCCTGCGGTACGTCGAGCAGGGCGAGGACCGCGCAGCGGGAGCGGAGCACCAAGTCGAGTTCGACCTGTTCGCCAACGCCTGACCAGTCGGTCGTCGCGACCGTGCGAGCGAGCCGTTACAGTGATGCACCACGCGCCGGACCGACAGGTCCCGTGCGGGATGTGGTCGCCGCCGGTGACGTTCTCCGGTGAACCGGGTCAGGGCCGGAAGGCAGCAGCCCTAAGCCGTTCTTGGGCGGGTACCGATCTCGGTGACCACATCTCGGACCGGATCCTGTCGCCGGCGCGTCGCCATTGGGCAGGTCGCCGGCCGCGGTCGTCTGTCGCTGGGGACTCCTATCATCGGGAGTCGAGTGCCCGTCGACCCGGCCCCCGGGTCGGTCGTGGCCGAAGCCCTTCGAAGGACGCCAGGTGGCCTACGTCTCGCTGTACCGCAAGTACCGACCGCAGACCTTCACCGAGATCGTCGGCCAGGAACACGTCACGCGATCCCTGGTCAACGCCCTCACCGACGACCGGCTCCACCACGCCTACCTGTTCACGGGACCGCGCGGCACCGGCAAGACCTCGACGGCACGCATCCTGGCCAAGTCGGTCAACTGCGTCGACGGTCCGACACCGGCGCCCTGCAACGAGTGCGAGCAGTGCGTGGCGATCACGCAGGGCACGTCGGTCGACGTGATCGAGCTGGACATGGCGTCGCACGGCGGCGTGGACGACGCCCGCGAACTGCGCGATCGGGCACGGTTCTCCCCGGCCTCGGCGCGTCGCAAGGTCTACATCCTCGACGAGGTCCACATGGCCTCGAACGCGGCCTTCAACGCGTTGCTCAAACTGATCGAGGAGCCCCCTGACCACGTGCTGTTCGCAATGGCCACCACCGACCCACAGAAGGTGCTGCCCACGATCATGTCGCGGGTGCAACGCCTCGACCTGCGCCGAGTCGGTGCGGCCGATGTCGCCGGCCGCGTCGTCGACCTGGTCGGACGGGAGGGTGGCACGATCGACCAGGCCGCCGTCGACGCGGTCGTTCGCGCCGGCGACGGCTCCATCCGGGACACCGAGTCCGTGCTCGAGCAGGTGCTGTCCTACGCCGACCAGGGCAACGTGACCGGCACCGACGTCGAGGAGGTGCTGGGCAAGACGCCCTTCGAGTCCACGGCCGCGGTCGTCGACGCGATGGTTCGTGGTGACCTGGTCGCAGGGTTCGCAACCGTCCAGGATCTCCTGGATCGCGGGACCGACCTGCGCGTGTTCGCGACCGACCTGGTCGGCCACGTGCGTGACCTGTTGGTCCTGGTGGTGGCACCGGATCGAGTCGACCTCGTCGATGCCACCGAGGAGCGCCGCACCGCGCTGGCCGACCAGGCTGCCGGGTTGTCGGCCCATGTCCTGACCGACGCACTGCAGGCGCTGGGGGCGGCGCTGGACGCGATGCGCAAGGGCGAGGGAGCCCGCCTGGCGGTGGAACTGGCCATCGCGACGGTGGTTGCCGAGACGAGTGCGTCGTCACGGCCAGCCGACTCCGACCAGTTGTCGATCGGGACCGCCACTCGTGCTGCCACGGGCGTCGCCGACGACTCCCCACAGGAGGCCACTGACACTTCCGCCCACGACGCACCAGCCGAGCCCGCCGATCTGGGCGAGACACTCGAAGGGACCCGATCCGCCGGCGTCACTGATGGTGCGCCGGCAACGGACGACGACGCCGTCGCGGACGACGCCACCGGGGACGACGCCGGTGGGGACGAAGGGGACGAGGCCGCAGGGCACGACGAGGGCGAGAACGACGACGACGAGGACGACGAGGACGGCGAGGGCGGCGAAGACGGCGAGGGCGAGGACAGCGAGGAGGACGAGGGCGAGGACGTCGATGACGACGAGGGCGACGAGGACGGGGATGTCGGCGCTGGCGATGACCCGGTCCCCGGCAACGACCTGGCCGCGCGCGCAACCGCCAGGGGCGAGCAGGTCGCTCGCGATGGAATGCCCCAGCCCACCGCCACGCGGCCCGAGGGTCCGGCGGTCGAGCGGGACCTGCCGCCAGAGCCCGACGAGGTGGCCCAGCTCGACCTCATCCAGTCGCGATGGCCGGCAGTCCTGGAGTTGGTCCGAGCCGACAACGTCAAGGCCGAGGCCATGCTCAAGGAAGCCCGTCCGACGCGGTTGCGGCGACGCGTCCTGTGCCTGTCCTACCCGGCGTCACGCGGCTTCCATGCGCGTGCGGTGGCCAGCCAGGAGTTCGACGCGGTGGTCATCCCCGCGATCGAACGCACCTGTGACGTCACCGTCCGCCTCGAAGTCGACGTCGACGGGGAATCCGCGGGGGGTGGCGGCCCAAAACACCGTGAGCCGGCGACCACCACGTCGCCGGCAGACCTGGCGGCTGCTCGTGCCGCTGCGTCGTCCTCCGGTTCGTCGGCGACGGGCGATGATCCGACCGCCGACGCACCGAACGCCGACGGGCAGTCGTCGTCGTCGACGGCGGCAGAAGGCCGTGGCGATGGGGCCGGGTCCCTCGAGGCCAACCCGATGGCCGACCTCGATCCGGCCGCGGCGATGGACCGGGCGGCGGCATCACTGGTCGACCAGTTGGGCGCCACCGAGGTCGACGTGGAGACGCCCTAGAATCACCAACGTGGACTGTTCGGCCCATTTCCGTGGTCGTACCACCCTGACAGGTTGATGAATGCTCTACGAAGGCGCGGTGCAGGACCTGATCGACGAACTGGGGCGACTCCCGGGGGTCGGCCCCAAGTCTGCCCAGCGCATCGCCTTCCACGTGCTGCAGGCCGAACCGGCGGAGGCCCGCCGCCTGGCCGAGGCCATCATCACGGTCAAGGAGACCATCAGGTTCTGTCGCAGGTGCTTCAACATCTCCGAGTCCGAGGAGTGCCGCATCTGCCGGGACACGCGGCGGGACCCGACGTTGCTGTGCGTGGTGGAGGAACCACGTGACGTGATCGCCATCGAGCGCACCCAGGAGTTTCGCGGTCGCTACCACGTCCTGGGTGGCGCGATTTCGCCGATTGACGGGGTCGGTCCTGACGACCTCCACGTCCGCGAACTGATCGTGCGGCTGGACGACGAGGACGTCACCGAGATCATCCTGGCGATGAATCCGAACGTCGAGGGAGAGGCAACGGCCTCGTACGTCTCGCGCCTGGTGCAGCCCCTGGGTGTCACGGTGACCCGACTGGCATCGGGACTGCCCGTCGGTGGCGATCTCGACTACGCCGACGAGGTCACCCTCGCTCGTTCATTCGCCGGCCGTCGGAGTGTCGACTGAGCGATGGGAGGACTCGTGGACGCATCGTCGGCCGGCCGTCCGGAGCCTGATGCCCGGAGACGACACCCCGGCGAGTTCCACGGGGGACCAACCTCCCAGCGGCTGAACTGGTTGCGGGCCGGGGTCCTGGGGGCCAATGACGGCATCGTCTCGACCGCCGGGCTCGTGGTCGGGGTGGCCGGGGCCTCCTCCTCACGCACCGCGCTGTTCATCGCCGGGATCGCCGGGCTGGTCGCCGGCTCGCTGTCCATGGCCGGGGGCGAATACGTGTCGGTGTCGACCCAGCGTGATTCCGAAGAGGCCCTGTTGGCAAGGGAACGTCGGGAGCTGGCCGAGATGCCCGAGGAGGAACTGGCGGAGCTGACCGACCTGTATCGCGACCGCGGCCTGTCGGAGCGACTGGCGCGGCAGGTTGCGGAGGAGTTGACCGAGCGGGACGCGTTGGCAGCCCATGCCGAGGTCGAACTCGGCATCGATCCGAACGAACTGGTGTCGCCCGTCGCCGCTGCCCTGTCCTCGTTCGTTGCGTTCGCCCTGGGTGCCGCGCTGCCCCTCGTCGCGATCGTCGTGCCGCCAGCATCCACCCGTGTCCCGATCACGATGGTGGCCGTCACCGTGGCCCTGGTCGCGACGGGAATCGTGAGTGCCCGCCTGGGGGCGGCTCCGATCCGGCCTGCCGTTGTTCGCAACGTCGTCGTCGGGGTTGCGGCGATGGCACTGACATGGGTGGTCGGCGAGGCCATTGGTGACATGGGGCCCCTGTCCCTGGCCGTCGCAGCGCTGGTGCCGGGCGGCGGCTGAATCTCACCCGATGGTGGCGACCCCGATGGGGTTGCGACGTGGCCGTGGCCCATGTCGGTTAGCCTCTTGACCGCCGCTGTCGGCGTGACCGACCCCGTCACGACCATGCACGACCAGGTGCTCGACCGGGCCGCGGCACCACTGGCAAAGGACGTGTCTCGTGGCCATCGTCGTCCAGAAGTACGGCGGCACCTCGGTCGGTGACGTGACTCGCATGAAGCGGGTGGCGGATCGCGTGGCCCAGACCCATCGTGCCGGCAACCAGACCGTGGTCGTGGTGTCGGCGATGGGCGACACCACCGACGAGTTGTTGACCATGGCCGACAAGATGTCGGCGCTGCCGCCCGGACGCGAACTCGACATGTTGCTGACCGCTGGCGAGCGCATCTCGATGGCGTTGCTGGCCATGGCGCTGGACACCCTGGACGTGCCGGCCAAGTCGTTCACGGGGTCGCAGGCCGGCATCATCACCGACGGCTTCCACGGCAAGGCGCGCATCCGTGAGATCACGCCGGGCAGGATCACCGCCGCCCTCGACGAGGGCAACGTCGTCATCGTCGCGGGGTTCCAGGGGGTCAGCCACGACACCAAGGACGTGACCACGTTGGGACGTGGCGGATCCGACACGACCGCGGTGGCGTTGGCGGCTGCCCTGGGCGCCGACGTGTGCGAGATCTACACCGACGTGGACGGGGTGTACACGGCCGATCCACGCGTGGTGCCCAATGCCCGCAAGCAGGACCGGGTCACCTTCGAGGAGATGCTCGAGCTGTCGGCGCAGGGCGCCGGGGTGCTCCAGGTGCGCTCGGTGGAGTTCGGTCGCAACCACGGGGTCAAGATCCACGTGCGCTCGTCGTTCAGCTACCAGCAAGGCACCTGGGTCCTGCCCGAGGAGGACATCATGGAAAACGCCATCATTTCCGGGGTCGCCCACGACACCGACGACGCCAAGGTGACCGTGCAGCAGGTGCCCGACAAGCCGGGCGTGGCCGCGCGGCTGTTCTCCGCCCTGGCCGACGCCAACATCAACCTCGACATGATCGTGCAGAACGTGTCGGCGGCAGGTGCCACCGACATCTCGTTCACGGTGCCACGAGCCGAGGCGCAGCGCAGTCACCGGTTGTTGGCCGAGCTGGCCGACGACGTCGGCGCCGTTGGTGTCGAGCTGGATGACAAGGTCGCGAAGGTGTCGCTGGTCGGGGCCGGGATGAAGACCCATCCGGGCATCGCCGCGCGGATGTTCCAGGCGCTGTCGGACGCAGGCATCAACATCGAGATGATCTCCACGTCGACCATCCGGATCTCGGTGGTGGTCGCCGACTCCGACATGGCCGAGGCCGTGCGTGCCGTCCACGACGAGTTCCGCCTCGGTGACGCCCCCGTCGAAGTCGCCTAGACACGGCACGCATTGGCATCTGCGGAGTCGGCATGGCACGATGGGGCTTCGACGTCAGCCATGTCCAAGGCCGATCGCCATGCCCTCCCAGCGCGTTGCCATCGTCGGTGCCACCGGTGCCGTCGGCGAGGAACTTCGTCGCCAACTTGATCGTCGCGGGTTTCCCCTCGATGGCGACCCCGTCTTCATCGCCTCCGAGCGGTCCGCCGGTCGTCGCCTGCCGTTCAAGGATGGCGAGGTGGAGGTTCGGGCCCTGGGTCCCGATGTCTTCGACGACATCGACATCGCCCTGTTCTCGGCCGGGGCGACACGGTCGCGCGAGTTCGCGCCCGTCGCCGTGGCTGCCGGCGCCACCGTCATCGACAACTCGTCGGCCTTTCGCCAGGATGACGACGTGCCCCTGGTCGTGTCGGAGGTCAACCCCGGCGACATCGCCCAGCGACCACGCGGCATCATCGCGAACCCGAACTGCACCACGATGGTCTTGATGGTGGCCGCCAAGCCACTGCACGATGCCTTCGGACTGCGTGAGATGGTGGCCACGTCCTACCAGGCCGCAGGTGGTGCGGGCCAGACCGGGATCACCGAGGTCATCGAGCAGACCCGCAAGTTGGTCGACGACGTCGATCGCCTGAGGTCGGCCGGTCTGGACGCCGAAGCCGCGGTCACGCCCGAGGTCTTCTCGAAGGCCATCGCCTTCAACGTGCTCGCCCACTGTGGCACCTTCGCCGATGCCCGCCACACGGACGAGGAGTGGAAGCTCGTCAACGAGTCCCGCAAGATCCTGTCGATTGCGTCACTCAAGGTGTCGCCGACCTGCGTCCGCGTCCCGGTGGTGGTGGGTCACGCCATCAACGCCCGCCTGACCTTCCGTGACGAGGTGGCACGCGCCGCTGCGATCGAGGTTCTGGAGGACGCGCCCGGCCTGGTCATCGAGGACGGCACCGGCCAGGATGGTGAGGCGCTGGCCTATCCGACACCGCTGGCCTCGGCCGGACGCGACGAAGTGCTGGTGGGGCGCATCCGGGAGGATCTCGCGGACCCGCACAGCCTCAACATCTTCGTGGTCGGCGACAACCTCCTGAAGGG
>DATFMD010000374.1:0-10123 GCA_035267125.1 Nitriliruptoraceae bacterium
AGGCGCTGCAGCACGCGTTGCGTGACTATGCGGACGACCATGGCCTCATCAACGTTGATGGAGACGATCAATGACCACCGACTCCAACTGTGCCGGTACGGAGGGTGATTGCCAGGAAGCACTGGATCAACTCGAGCTGTACCTAGACGGCGAACTGCCCGGTGCCGACCTCGGTCGCATTCGAGACCACCTCTCGGCCTGCTATCCGTGCGCTGATCGCGCCACCTTCGAGGGGCAGTTGCGCGCACTCGTCAAGGACCACTGTGCCGAGGCGTCACCTCCTGAGCTGCGCGAAGCCATCCTGCGTCGCCTCGACGGGATGAGCACGCAGGGCGCATAGGCTGGGCACGCCGTCGCCCCACCCCGTCGTGGGCCGTCGGCCAGACCCGGACCAGCCACAGGATCCTCACGGTGACCAGCCAGCCGTCCGACATCGACATGGTGACCGGCGGTGCCGGCTTCATCGGTTCCACACTGGTGGATCGACTCCTGGCCGAGGGGCGTCGCGTCGTCGTCATCGACAACCTCTCCTCGGGGCATCTCGCCAACCTCGACGGCGCTCGACGGCGCCATGCCGGCGAACTGGAATTCCACCGGCTCGAACTGGTCTCCGATGCCATCGTCGAGATCATCCAGCGGTCCCGCCCCGACGTCATCTACCACTGCGCCATGCCGACTGCGCAACGTGCCAGCGACGATCCCGTCCGGGCTGCGCGTGACGTCGGCGTCGGCACGGTCAACCTCCTGCGGGCCGTGGTGGGTGCCGACGTGCGCAAGATCGTGGTGGCGTCGGACGCGCTGGCACTGCACGGCCAGGTGGATCGTGACGACTTGCCCGTTGTGGAGAGCATGCCGATCGCCCCGGTCACCGCACAGGGTGCGGCGCTTGCCGGCATCGAGCCGTGGTTGCACGCGTGGGAAGTCCAGCACGGGCTCGAGTGGACGGTCCTGGCACTGGGGACCGCCTACGGCCCCCGCCAGACCAGTGACGGTGCCGGCAGCGACGTTGCGGCGATGGTCGCAGCGATGTTGCGAGGTGTGGACGTGACCATCACCGGGGACGGCGACCAGACGCGGGACTTCGTCTACGTCGACGACGTCGTCCATGCGTTGGCACTTGCCGCCCACCGAGGACATGGCCGCCGCTACAACATCGGGACCGGTCGACAGACCAGCGTGAACCAGTTGTTCCGCGCGCTGGCGGCGGCGACCAGGTTCGAGCTTGGCCCGATCAGGCTGCCCGAGACCGCCGGCATGGTTGCCCACAGCGAGTTGTCGGGACGTCGTGCAGCCGAGGACCTGGGGTGGAAGCCGTGGACCACGCTGCAGGAAGGCCTGGTCGCAACGCTCGAGTGGTGGGCCGGCCGAACCTGACGGCCGTGGTGCGAGCCGCTCGCCGGCCGCCGTGGGTGCGAGGGGCTCGCTGGCTGCCGTGGGTGTGAGGGGCTCGCTGGCTGCCGTGGGTGCGAGCGGCTCGTTGGCCGCCGTGGGTGCGGCGTCACGGTCGCGTGGTGGTCGACACCGTCTCGGACGTTGGGTCCGGGGTGGGGAAGGAATCGACGAACACGCTGGTCGAACGGTCTGGGGTGGAGGTCGACTCGTGTGCCGACTGCGGCAGCGGTCGAGTCGGTACGGCCTGGCGCATGGCGAGATCGGCCAGGGTCGTGGCGATGACGACCACGGCGCCGGCGGCCACCAACAGGTCACCGGGAGACACGACCACGTGCAGCCAGCCGATGCCCAGGGTGTCGGCCAACCATGGCAGCACCGTCGCGTCGGTCTGCAGGTCGAACCTGCCAAGGTCCAGAACGCCACCGGGTGGCCCGCCGGCAGCAACGACTGCGTCGGCGGCGACGGGCATGCCCGCGTTGGCGATCACCACCAGGCCGTTGGCGACCACGCCTGCTGTCAGCAGGCGGGCACCCCGGCGACCGTGGTTGACCAGGCCGACTGCCACCAGGGCAGCAGTCGCCACGGTCCGGAGTGCAACGAAGGAGTCGCCGGACACCCAGGACGACGCCACCAGCAGGCCCATGCCGACCACGCCCACCGGGATCCACAGCAGCGGTGGGTCCCGGCGCCACCCCATGCGCCCGGCCGTCACCATGCGCATCAACCCGATGCCACCGGCCAGGCCGATGACGCCGGTCAGCAACCAGAGACGCATGGATGGTGCTCCGATGACGGGTGGGGTCGGCACGCGTGCGTGGGTCGTGTGACCGGGTGCAGGTGGGCGGCGCGCCGCCCACGTGCGCGGGCGCGCACCCGGCGAGGTTCCGTCCCGCCGTGCACGTGTCGTCGCCAATGATGCCATGCCCGTGCGACGGACGGAGAACGCAGGGCCGTCGCGTCGGCGGTCGCCGCTAGGCTGGCCACCATGGCAGGCACGGCGCGATCCGGCAACTCGGCATCCTCCAAGGGTGGTTCCGGGTCGTCGAAGGATGGATCCGGGGCATCGCGCACGTCGACGAGTGGCCGCAGCACTGGTGGCCGGGCAACTGGTGGCCGCAGCGCGAAGGGTCGCGGTTCGGGCGGTCGTGGCGGTGGCGGCAGTCGAGGTCGCACGGCGGGCGCCGACGATCGCGTCGCCGAACTCGCCGGTCCGCTCGGCAAGGTGCTGGACCGCCTCCCCGCGACCCAGCGCCGCGTCCTCGAGTACCGCATGGGCCTGGTCGACGGCCATCCGCACTCGTTGGCCGACACCGCGACCGCCCTGGGGCTGGGTCAGTCCGAGGCTCGCGACATCGAGGCGCGCGCCTTCGACCACATCCGCGAGGTCATTCCGCTCGATCGGCTGGGCAAGCTGCTCGGCACATGACGCAGGACGTACCCCATGTCAACCCTGCGTGAACTGGTCAGCGAGCACACCTCGCTCGGCGACGGTGAGATCGACCACCTCCAGGCAGTCGTGTCGGACTGGCAGATCCTGTCGGACCTGTCGTTCGCCGACCTGCTGCTGTTCGGCCAGGTGCCCCAGTCAGGCCAGGTCGTCGTCCTGGCCCAGATGCGCCCCTACACCGCCCCGACCATGCACCACGAGGACCTGGTCGCATCGGTGTGGAGTGGGACCGATCGGCCGCGGGTGGTCGAGGCCTTCGCGACCGGTCGCATCCAGCGTCAGGACTCGGCCACGGCCCTGCCCTTCGTGGTCGAGGCCATCCCGATCTGGTACGACGGCGTCGTGGTGGCCGTCGTCACGCGCGAAATCAACCCGGCCACGACGCGGTCGGTGTCCCAGCTCGAACGCGCCTACCTCCAAAGTGCCGACGAGCTGACCGAGATGTTGGCTGTCGGGGCCTTCCCGTATCCCGGCGAGACGCCTGAACGCGAACTGGCACCGCGGGTCGGTGACGGTCTGCTGCGGCTGGAACCCGACGGCTCCGTGACCTATGCGTCACCGAACGCCGTCAGTGCCTATCGCCGTCTCGGCGTGCACGGCAACCTGTTCGGGCGCAACCTCGCCGACTTCGACATGGACGACGTGGCAGTGCTGCAGGCGCTGCGTGACGGCGAACCGATGGAGTCAGAGGTCGAGGCCAGGGGTGCCGTCGTGTTGCGACGACTGCTCCCGCTGACGCGGGACCACGAGGTGCTCGGCGGCCTGCTGTTGATGCGCGAGGTCACCGAACTGCGTCGTCACGAACGCCTCCTGCTCTACAAGGACGCCACGATCCGCGAGATCCACCACCGGGTCAAGAACAACCTCCAGACGGTCGCCTCGTTGCTGCGACTCCAGGGTCGCCGACTGCAGTCCGAGGAATCTCGCCAGGCGCTCAGTGAGTCCGTCCGGCGCATCTCCTCGATCGCCCTGGTCCACGAAACGCTCTCGCAGGACGCGCGCCAGCGCATCTCGTTCGACAAGGTGGCCGGTCGCCTTGCCGACATGCTGACGATCGGTCTGACCGATCCCGAGCGGCCCGTCCAGGTGATCATCGACGGCCTGGCAGGGGAGTTGGGGCCCGACGTCGCGACCCCGCTCGCCCTGGTGCTGTCGGAGTTGCTGCAGAACGCCGTCGAGCATGCCTTTCCTGATCGGGGTGGCGAGGTCGTGGTCCACCTCGATCGGCGGACGTCTCGCCTGGTGTTGCAGATCGTCGACGACGGCGTCGGGTTGCCCGACGGTTGGACGCTGCAGGCTGACGCCAACCTGGGGCTGCAGATCGCGCTGACACTGGTGGATTCCGAGCTGGCCGGCACGCTGGCCGTCGAGCCGGGCACCGATGGCGGGACCTGTGCCACGGTGGACCTGCCGCTGCCTGGCTGAGCCGGGCGACGCTCGCCACCGTCACAGCTCGCGGAGGTCCAGGACTGCGCCGTTGGGATGGGCTCGTGCCGCCGCCAACTGCCACAGGCGCTCGGCCACCGAGCCGGGTTGGTCGAGCGCGTCGTCGTCCTGCAGTGCCTGGTGGCGCGTGGTGTTGGGGAAGTCCTCGGGGTCCGCGGCGCGCAACTGCACCTGCATGTCCGACGCCACGACGCCCGGCGCCACGGCCCACACCAGCACGCCGCGGCCACGCTGGTCCTGCTCGGCCCCGGCAACTCGCACCCAATGGTCCATCGCCGCCTTGCCCGCGCAGTAGGGGGCCAGCCCGGCGTAGGCGCTGGTGGCGGCACCGCTGGTGACCATGACGATCGTCGTCGGGCGACCATCCGCGCCCGCGATGACGGCGTCGCCGACGACCTGGGGTGCGGCGGAGTTGACCAGCGTGGATGTCGCCAGCTCGGCCGGGTCGACCTCACCCATGAAGCCGATCGGGGCGATCGTTCCGGCCGCGTGCACGAGCGTGATGCGTTGGACCCGATCGGTGACCAGTTGGGCGATCCACTGGCGCAGCCGTGGCCACTGTGATGGATCCGCAAGGTCCAATCCGAGGTGGTCGTCGCCGGCGGCGTCTCGACGCGACGTCGTCGCCACGTGCGCGCCCGCACGACGCGCGACGTCCACGAGGGCAGCGCCAATGCCGGTCGAGGCGCCGGTGATGATGGCCAGGTGCATGGTGGGACCCTTCGTCGCAACGACTGAACCCGCCGCCCCTTGGGGGATCAGCGGGTTCATCGAGATCGGGAGTGTCAGGTGGGATCGTCAGCTGGCCATGCGGCGACGACGCTGGCGTGCGCGCTTGAGCGTGCGTCGTTCGTCCTCGGTCAGGCCGCCCCAGATGCCGGCGTCCTGGTTGGAGGCCAGTGCAAACTCGAGGCACTGTTCGCGGACGTCACAGGTCATGCAGACCTTCTTGGCCTCGTCCGCCTGTTCGACGGCGGGGCCGGTCGAGCCGATGGGGAAGAAGAGGTCGGGGTCCTGGTCGCGGCAGGCTGCGTCGGTGCGCCAGTCCATGGTGTGGCCTTTCATGTTCCGCCCGTGTCCGGGGCGGGTCTTGGTGACGACTGCGGGCGACGATGGTGGCGCCGGGAGTCCCGCGTGGGGTCGTCGTGGGAAGGAGGTGGGTGGGGAGGTCGGTGGGGCGGTGAGGTGGAGGTCTGGAGCGTGTCGCGTCGGTGCGGCGGTGGGGGCCTCGACGTCATTGGCGGTGCCCGGACGGTGTGGTGCGGAGGTTGTGAAATCTGTCACAACCGCTGGAAGGCACTGTAACCCTGGGCATCGATCCTGACAAGGGTCTTGGTGAAAGTTGTCACAATGTTCTTCGGCGTCGGCGTCGGAGCGCGCCTGCCACCGATTGGTTGTTTTGTCAACGATTGTCGCCACGAGGCAGGAATCTGCGGTTTCTGCCACGATCGTTCCGTTAGTTGAACGGAAGGTGAACTGGCAAACTGGCCCTGATTGTCGTGCGCTGAGCGCACGATTCGCGTTTGAGGTCGTGACACCTGCACCCGTTTCTCCAACCCGTGGTGCGAGGTCGACGGGCGCGAGGTGGACCGTCAGGCGTAGACCCGCAATGCCTGACGGAGGGACTCGAAGCGAACCTCGGTGTGTTCGCCGGCGTAGTCGCCGTCGACCTGCAGCGGCCGGGGCACGGTGCTCGTCATGGTGAAGCCGTCGAGGTCGTGGAGCATCGTGACGTCGGGCCCGGCCTGCAGGTTGGCGCGGAAGGCCGTGGCCAGCAGCCGGATCAGCCTGGTGGCGCCGACGGGACCGATCATCGTCACGTCGAGCCCGCCGTCGAAGGACGCCCGTGGCGTGACGTGAACCGGTCGTGACTGCAACCAGGTGTAGGGATCGACGTTGCCCACGACACAGATCGAGCCCGGTCCCAGGGTCGTCCCGTCGAGCGTCTCGAGCGTCAGGGTGGCGGCCTTGCGGTCTGCGTCCTGGAAGAAGGTCCGGGTTGCCAACCACACGAATGCCCCCTGGCGCAGGCGGCGCTTGAGTCCGGGCGACTGCTCGACCGAGCGGACCACCGCGGCGTCGAAGCCGAAGCCGGCGTGGAACGAGAAGTATCGACCTGCGGCCCGCCCCAGCGAAATGCTGCGAACCCTGCTCGACCGGACGTGGTCGACGAGCGCGTCAGTGGCCGGCAATGCGTCGTTGGGCAGGCCCAGCGCCCTGGCGAGCACGTTGGTGCCGCCACCCGGGATCACGCCGAGGATGGCACGGGTGCCGGCCATGGCCTGGATCACCTCGTTGGCGGTCCCGTCGCCGCCGAGGGCGAACACGGCATCGGCGCCCTCGTCGATGGCGCCGGCCACGATGTGGCTGGCGTGCCCACGTTGCTTGGTGGGTTGGACGTCGAGATCGACCACCTCGTCGAGGCGGGTCACGATGGCGTCACGGACTGCTGCGTCCGTCGTCGTCGCGTTCGGGTTGAAGACCAGGACCGCGCGCACGCCTCAGGCCACGGTGTCGAGCGCCGCGGCAAGGTCGTCGACCAGGTCATCGACGTGCTCGATCCCCACCGACAGGCGCAGCAGGTCGTCGGGCACCTCGAGTTGCGTTCCGGCCACCGAGGCATGCGTCATCGCGCCGGGGTGTTCGATCAGCGACTCGACGCCGCCCAGCGACTCCGCCAGGAAGAACAGGTGGGTGCCGATCGCGACCTTGTCCGCCGCGGGGCGACCGCCGGCCAACTGGAACGACACCATGCCGCCGAAGTCGGCCATCTGGCGCGCGGCCACGTCGTGGTTGCGGTGGGACGCCAGGCCCGGCCAGTGGACCTGCGACACGGCGGGGTGCTCGGTCAGCATCGTGGCCACGGCCCGTGCGTTGTCGCAGTGGGCGCGCATCCGCACGCCCAGGGTCTTGATGCCACGCAGGGTGAGGAAGTTGTCGAAGGGGCTGCCGACCGCGCCGACCGAGTTCTGCAGGAACCGGAGTTGTTCACCGGTGGCCGCATCGGCGCAGACCGCGCCGCCCACGACATCGGAGTGACCGCCCAGGTACTTGGTGGTGGAGTGCACCACGATGTCGGCGCCCAGGGCCAGCGGCTGGGTGAGATAGGGCGTCGCGAACGTGTTGTCCACCACCAGGCGTGCACCGGCCTCGTGGGCGATCGTGGCCATGGCCGCGATGTCGATGATCTTGAGGAGCGGGTTGGACGGCGTCTCGACCCACAGGAGTCGCGTCCGCGGCCGCACGGCGGCACGGACGGCATCGAGGTCGGTGAGGTCCACCGCGGTCACCTCGAGCAGGCCGGCAGGGACGTGCACCTTGTCCAGTTGCCGCCAGGTCCCGCCGTAGACGTCGTCGGCGATGATCACGTGGTCGCCGGGCGACAGGGTGCGGAAGATCGCGTCCTCGGCCGCGAGCCCGGATGCGAACGCCACGGCGTCGTCGGAACCCTCGAGGCTGGCCAACGCCGTCTGCAGTGCGTCCCGGGTGGGGTTGCCGCTGCGGCCGTAGTCCCACCCACGGTCCTGGCCGACCCCGTCCTG
Organism: Nitriliruptoraceae bacterium; assembly: GCA_035267125.1. GTDB lineage: Bacteria > Actinomycetota > Nitriliruptoria > Nitriliruptorales > Nitriliruptoraceae > Salsipaludibacter. Next base: position 7,828 of record DATFMD010000374.1, read on the forward strand.
GGCGAACGTGGACGTGGCATAGATCGGCACGTTCACGGCGCCGGTGGCAGGGTCGGGGTCCTGGCCGGCATGGATGGCGCGCGTCTCGAACTCCATGGCTGGTCCTGTGGCGGGGGTGGGGGAGCGCAGTGCGGTGGAGGGGCAACGGTATCGCCGCCACGTGCGCCGTGGCCGTGCGCGGTGACGTCGTCAGCGGGTGCGATGCGGGGCCGTCCGGGGTCAGTGGCTGCCCATGGCGGTCACGCTGGGCAGGCCTCCGACGTCGCCGACGGTGATCCACATCGTGAAGCGCACCGGACTGTCGCCACTGGCGGCGTACCGATGGGGTTCGTGGGCCTCGAACGCGATCGTGTCGCCCGGGGCGCCCACCATGTGCGTGCCGCCGACGGTCACGTCGAGGTTGCCCGCGAGCACGCGCAGGCATTCGACGGTGTCGCGCGGATGTGCCGTGCCGTCGAAGGCGTCACCGGCCTCGATGTGCCATTCCCACACCTCGATCGCGTTGGGTGGATCGGTTCCCAGCAGCAGGTCGGCTCGACTCCCGGCCGTGGTGGTCCACAACGTGATGGCCTCGTCGGCTCGCCGCACCTTGACCAGTGGCCCGGACGGTGGCTCGAGCAGGCCCGAGAGGCCAACGCCGAGCGCCTCCGACAGCGCGCACAGGGTGGCCACGGACGGGTTCGACCGTTGCGCCTCGATGGCGACCACGGTGCCCTTGCTGAGGTCGGCGACGTCGGCGAGGGCGTCCTGGGACAGTCCTTGCACGTCGCGCAGTCGGCGAACGTTGTCGCCGATGACGGTGGCGAGGTCGGCGGCATCCACGGGGGTGTCCTTGCTCGGGATTCAGAAGTGGCGGCGGGGTGTATTCGTGTATCCAAATGTACCAGCAGCCCATTTGGGTTGACCGGCAGGGCATCGAAGTGTACTGTCCGTACAGTTCACTGTTGACGACGAAGAAGGGCGGTGACGACATGGCAGCATTGCTGGCAATCGCGAGCGCGACCACGTTCGGGGTTGCGGACTTCCTGGGTGGGCTGGCCAGTCGCCGCACGCATGTCCTGGTGATCGCGGCCCTGTCCCAGTTCGCGGGACTGGCCGTCCTGGCCGTCGTGCTGCCGTTGTCGGGCGTGGCGCCGACCGCTGCGGCGATGGCGTGGGGCGCAGCGGCCGGGATCGCCGGTGCCGGGGGCCTGGTCTTCTACTTCCGTGCCCTGGCGATCGGGCCGATGGGCGTGACGGCGCCGGTGGCGGCCGTGGTGGGTGCAGCCCTGCCGGTCGGGGTCGGCGTGGCGATGGGGGAGCGGCCGGGGCCGCTGGCCGTGGTCGGTGTCGTGCTGGGGGTCGTGGCGGTGGCGCTGGCATCGCGGCCGGCAGCCGACGACGACCACGTGGCCGACGGCGACGCGCCCGACCTCGTCACCGATGTCGCGGCCGGGATGGTGGCTGGTGCCGACGACGGCCTGGCCGCACGGAGCGAGACCCTGATGCTCGATGGCACCCCCGAGGTCACCTTGACGGCTCAGGCACGCCTGCGTGCCGGCCTGCTGGCTGCCCTGGCGGCCGGACTGGCGTTCGGCGCGTTCTTCGTGACCCTGGCAGCGGCCCCCGACAGCGGCGGCCTGTGGCCGTTGTTGGGCGCCCGGATCGCGGGACTGGCACTGCTGGGTGTGCTGTTGCTGCGCCGGCGTCCGGGTGTCCCCGACGGACGCGCCATCGCCATCGGCCTGGTCTCGGGACTCCTCGACATGACCGCCAACGTGTTGTTCCTGCTGGCGACCCAGACCGGGATGCTCGTCCTGGTCGCCGTGCTGGCGTCGCTGTACCCGGTCGGCGTCGTGCTGCTGGCCCGGGCGGTGCTGCGAGAGCGTCTCGCCCCGCTGCAGTGGGTCGGGATCGGGGCCGCTGTTGCGGCAACGGTGCTCATCGCCGCCTGACGCGGGCGTGGGACCTGGCCGGCTGGGTCAGCCCACGCCGGCCAACCAGCCGAGCACGTCCGTGCGCGTCAGCACGCCCGTCGGTCGGCCGTCCTCCACGATCAGGAAGGCGGAGTCGGGTCCCGTGAGCTGGCCCATGGCGTCGTCGACCGTCTGTGCGGTCGTGATCGTGGGCAGCCGGTCCTGCATGACCTCGCCCACCGGTCGTCCCATCACCTTGGGGTCCGACACCGCCAGGTCGAGCAGGTCGTTCTCGCGGATCGAGCCGATGACGTCGTCCATCACGGCATCGTCGTGCACGCCTTCCGCGAACACCGGCATCTGCGACACGCCGTACTCCTTGAGGACCGCGATGGCGTCGG
>DATFMD010000375.1:0-6073 GCA_035267125.1 Nitriliruptoraceae bacterium
GGCGACGCCGACGAGACCGACGAGACCCACGCCAACGAGACCGGGGAGACCGGCGAGACCGACGCCAACGAGACCGGCGAGACCGGCGAGGGCGACGCCAACGAGGACGACGGGAAGCAGTGAGCGCGGGCGGTACCCTCATCGCCGCACCGCGGGTGTAGCTCAATGGTAGAGCCCCAGCCTTCCAAGCTGGTCATGAGGGTTCGATTCCCTTCACCCGCTCCACGACGCACACGTACGAGGAGCCGATCCTGGTCGCCTCCCCCGACGACGCTCGCACCCTGCTCGGGGTGTCACGACGCGCCACGCCCAGCGAGATCCGCCAGGCCTATCGCCGCCTCGCTCGCATCCACCATCCCGATGCCGGGGGTGACGTCGCCACCTTCCAGGAACTGACGCTCGCCGTCGACCTGCTGACCCATCCCCGCATGCAACAGCCCGAGGTCAAGGCGTCACCCTCGACGGGGCGACGCGCCTATCCCTCGACCGCCGGCCAGTACGCCAGCGCGGCGGGGGCGGTGTACGACACGGCGCCGGCCGACACCTCCATGTTGGACGCCACCCCCCTGCCTTCCCCGGCAGCGGCATGGACCCGCGACGACCTCGCCCGCGCGGTGGCGGCACGCCTCGCGCACCACGCCGGCCAGGTTCCGCTGGTCGGGATGTCGCGCCGGCCGGGATCATTCCTCAATCGCGCCACCCGCCACCTGTCCGATGACCTGTTGTCGAGGTGGCAGGTGCAACCGGCACGCCTGCGCGGCATGCCCGATCACGACCTCGAAGTGGTGGCGCGGTTCCCGTCCGGCGCCCGCAAGCACATCGATCGCGCGACGTTGCCCGCGGGATGGTCGTCGGTGCGCAGTCCGAGCACGACGACGGCCACGTTGGTGGTGCATCCCTCCCACGAGCACACCGTGACGGCGGTGCATGCCGCCGATGCCGTGGCAGCCTTCTGCGAGGCGATCGCGTGGCCGTTGCCGCAGTGGCGCCTGCCGGCGTGAGCACGCATATCCTCACGTCATCGCGCCCGTAGCTCAGTTGGACAGAGCAGCGGCCTTCTAATCCGCCGGTCGCAGGTTCGAATCCTGCCGGGAGCGCGCAGCCGGGACCATTGTGGACACGACACTGCCCCCGGTGCCGCCGTGTGCGGCCGGCTCAGGGCGTGAAGACGTGGGTGCCGCCGTAGATGCGGACCTGGGTGCCATTGGGCATCTGCCCCGCCAGCCACACGATGTCGGTGCGCGAAACGCGCGTGCAGCCATGGCTTGCCGGGTACGACGGGACGCTGTTGGAGCCGTGGATGGCCCAGCCGCGGTAGAAGTACAGCGGGTCGTAGAGGATGCCGAGATCGGCCTCGCGGACACCGACGATACGCCGCTGGATGCGATAGTCACCGACCGGCGTCAGCGCCCTGGCCGTCCCGCCGCTGGAGGTCTCGTACGACTCGCCGTTGCCGGAACTCGTGGGCATGGTGCGGATCCGCACACCACCCTTCACGACGTGGATGACCTGCGCATTGAGATCGATCTCGATGCGGTTGCTCTCCCCGCCCCGCAGCGACGGGGTCCGAGGTGAGCGCAGGTGGGCGGAGGTGGTGGGGCCGAGCACGCCGTCGGCGGCAATGCCCTCGACCTTCTGGAAGGCGACCAGCGCCGTGCGGAAGCTGTCGGTGGCATTGCCGTCGGCTGCGCCGCCGTAGTAGTTCATGTCGATCAGGACACGTTGGGCATCGGCGACAGAGAGCTCTCCGTCGGGCAGGTCCGTGCTCGTCGTCGACTCGTCGGATTCCGGCTCGGGCTCCGGCTCGGGCGGCGGCTTGGGCAGCGCGTCGTCGGACGCCAACGCCGCCGTGGTCTGGGGGCCAACCTCGCCGTCGACCTTGAGGGCGTTGACCTCCTGGAACGCCTTGATCGCGGCGACGGTCTTGTTGCCCACGTCGCCGTCGATCTGGCCGTCGTAGTAGCCCAGCTCCTTGAGGGCCGTCTGGAAGCCCTCGGCCTCCTTCTTCTCCTCCGCGGCGATCCGAGCGGCCTCCTCCTCGGCGGCGATCCGAGCGGCCTCCTCCTCTGCGGCGATCCGAGCGGCCTCTTCTTCCGCAGCAATGCGGGCAGCCTCCTCCTCGGCGGCGATCCGGGCGGCCTCCTCCTCGGCTGCCACACGGGCAGCCTCCGACGCAGCTTCCTCGGCAACCCGGGCGGCCTCGGATGCAGCTGCCTCGGCCTCTGCGGCCTCCTCCGACGCCGCGGCCTCGAGGGCGGCTTCCTCAGATGCGGCTGCCTCCAGCGCGGCCTCCTCAGATGCGGCTGCCTCCAGCGCCGCGGCCTCCGCCGCCGCACTCGCGTCCTCGCTCGCACCCGTACCCGGCGAGCAGGCGGACACAGCCATGGCAAGGCCCACCACGATCGCGGTGAATGGTCGAACGGTGCGCATCGGCAACCCCCTGGGGATGGAGAAGAAAGCGTACATGGCTGTTCGCAAATGGGTTGCATGTCGTGCAATTGCACTCGGGCACGGTGACCCGGTCAGACTGGTCCGGCACCCCGTCGGACGCGCCTCACAGCACCGGAAAGACCTCGCCGTATCCGTCGCGAAACAACGCCCGGATCGCGGTCGTGCGTCCACGTCGACGGCGCAGGACCTCGACGCCCAGGGTCACGGCGGCATCCATGACGACGTCGGGGATCTCGAGGGCAAGGCCGTCGACACTGCGGGCCAGGTCGTCCAGGTGCACGGCCTGTTCCACGATGCGCGTTGCCAGGTAGTCCCCCAGGCGCATGGTCATCCCGCCGTACACCGCGACCAGTTGGTCGAGGTCGGCGTCGGACAGGCGGGCGACGACCTCGTCGAGACGTTGGCGCGCCTCGTCCGCGACGGCGCGGGGTCCGGCGGCTGCAATCGAGGCCCCGCGGTCCCGCACCGCGCGGTGTCCGGCGTCGTCGAGGCCGTCGACGACACGGACGATGTAGTCCGCGGCAGAATCGAAGTCGGGACCGCGTGATGGCGCATCCTCGGCCAGGTAGTCGACCACCAACCACACGCCGCCGCGCGCGAGGTGTCCGGCGACACCGCCGACTGTCTGGTCCTCCAGGACGCTGGGCTCGTCCCACCACAACGCGACGTCCGGGTCCCCCACCGCCGCCACGACCGCGACGGCACCTGCGAGATAGGTGTCCACGACGGTCTCGTGGGCCCGGCCGGCTGCATCATCGTCCCGGGCACCGGCCTGGTCCGGCGGGATCGCTGGTTCACCCTGGAGGAGGTGGGTCCATCGCGCCTCCTTCTGGCCGGGGGTGCGGGCCAGTTGCACGACCAGGCCCCGTGCTGCCAGGGCCGCCATGGTGTCACCGACGGCGTCGACCGAGTCGAAGTCGTGCTGACGCGTGGTCCTGGTGCGGACCTCACCCAGCGTCTGGGGACCCCGCAGCATCAGGACACCGAGCGTGGCGAGTTCAGCCGGATCCAGACCCACGACCTCGTCGGCAGCATGGCGAAACTTCGTCACCCGCGCCCCGGACTCGCGCACCGGTCGCGCCAGGCGCAGGTCGCGCAGTCCGAGCAACGCCGCCTCGACCGTGCGGTCGTCGTAGTCCACCACCGGGTCGCGACTGGTCGCCTGGTTGCAGGCGTTGCGCAACGAGTTCACGGTCAGGGGGTAACTGCCCGGCGTGGTCGACTCCTTCTCGACGAGGCATCCGAGGACGCGAACCTGCACCTCGTCGAGCACGAGGTCCCCGCCATCCGCCATCATGTCTGCCTCCACGTGCCGGGTCAGGTCGAGGCGGCCTCGTCGATCCACTGGGCAAGCTCGACGTCCTTGTCGGTGACGCTGTCCCCGGCGTCGTGGGTGACCAGCGACACTGCCACGCTCCCCCAGCCCACGGTGATCTCGGGATGGTGGTTGCGTCGCTGTGCCTCGAGCCCGATGCGGACCGTCAGCGCCATCGCGGTGCCATAGTCGGGTGTCGAGAACGTGCGGCGGATGCCGGCGTCGCCCACCTCCCAGTCGGGAACGGCAGCAGAAATTTCGTCAGGCTCCATCAGGAATCCTCCTCCTCGATCGCGGCCAGCACGCCGGGCCGCTCGGCGGCGACGGTCGTGGAGTCCCCGTGGCCAGTGTGGACACGTGTGTCGTCGGGCAGGTCAAGCACCCGGTCCCGGATCGACGCCAGGATCGTTGGTCGATCCGAAAAGGACCTGCCGGTGGCACCCGGACCACCGTCGAACAGCGTGTCACCGGAAAAGACCTGGCCACCGGCCGCGTCGACCAGCACGCATGAACCGGGTGAGTGACCGGGCGTGTGCCGAACCACCAGGGTGGTGTCGGCCACGTCCAGTTCCATTCCATCGCTCAGGTCGCCGTCAGGTGCACGCTCGGGATGCACCACGTCCCACAGCATGCGGTCTGCGGGGTGCAGCAGCACGGGTGCCGAAACGGCATCGGACAGGGCTGCCGCGGCATTCACGTGGTCATTGTGTCCATGCGTGCACACGATGGCGACGACCGTGCGCGCCCCCACGGCGTCGATGATCGGACCGGCATCGTGGGGTGCATCGACCACGATCACCTCGTCGTCGTCGCCCAACAACCACACGTTGTTGGTGACGTCGAAGTCCTGCCCATCCAGCGAGAACACGCCGTCGACCATGACACGTTCAAGGGTTGCCATGTCAGGCTCCCATCGACACGACAGAACGCAGGACCTCACCGCGCTCCATCTTGTGGAAGGCCTGCTCCACGTCGTCGATGCCGATCACCTCGGACACGAACGCATCGAGGTCGAAGCGTCCCTGGGTGTACAGCGACACGAGCGTGGGGAAGTCGCGTTCGGGCAGGCAGTCGCCGTACCACGACGGCTTCAGTGCGCCGCCGCGTCCGAAGAAGTCGATCATCGGAATGTCGGGCATCGCCATGTCGGGCGTGGGCACGCCGACCTGCACGAGCGTGCCGGCCAGGTCCCGGGCGTAGAAGGCCTGCTCGAGGACCTCGGGGCGGCCGACTGCCTCGACGACGATGTCGGCGCCGAAGCCCCCGGTGAGCTCGCGGATGGCCTCGACCGGGTCCACGCGTGACGCATCGATGGTGTGGGTGGCACCGAAGCTCGTGGCTTGTTCGAGTTTGCCGCGGTCGAGGTCCACGGCAATGATCGTGTGCGCCCCGACCAGCGACGCGCCGGCAATGGCGGCGTCGCCAACGCCGCCACAGCCAAACACGGCGATCGAGTCGTTGTGGGTGACCCCGCCCGTGTTCACCGCAGCGCCGAAGCCGGCCATGACGCCACAGCCCAGCAGGCCAACTGCCTCGGGACGCGCATCCGGGACCCGGGTGCACTGCCCGGCCGCCACCAGGGTTTGTTCGACGAACGCGCCGATCCCCAGGGCAGGCGACAGCTCGGTGCCGTCCGCCAGCGTCATCTTCTGCGTGGCATTGTGCGTGTTGAAGCAGTTGCGGGTGACCCCGCGACGGCAGGCACGGCACTGGCCACACACGGCCCGCCAGTTCAACACGACGAAGTCACCGGGAGCGATCGCGGTGACGTCGGGACCCACGGACTCGACCACGCCGGCCGCCTCGTGGCCCAGCAGGAACGGGAACTCGTCGTTGATCCCCCCCTGGCGATAGTGCAGGTCCGTGTGGCACACACCGCACGCCTGGACCGTGACCCGGGCCTCACCCGGTCCCGGATCAGGCACCGTGATGTCCACCACCTCCACGGGGGCTCCCTGCGTCCGCGCAATGACTCCGGTGACGACGACACCCATGTGGTTGGACTCCCTGGTTGATCATGTGGCCATGCGACGACGGGTGTCGCGTGGCGGCTGCGTTCGAGCCTACCGAGGCGTCGGACGCCCTCGACGACGCATCACACCAGACGAGGCTTGTTGCGGTCGATGCCGTCCACCGACGCCAGCTCGCGGCGCAGCTGCTCGATCCGATGGCTCCACAACCACGTGCCCCAGGCCGCTCCTGACACCACGACCGCGACGACGACGCCCCACAGGAACTCCGGTGGCGGCAGTTGCCCGTTGGACAGCCACGACGCCGTGGCGAACACCAGCGGCACCACCACGATCA
>DATFMD010000376.1:0-2116 GCA_035267125.1 Nitriliruptoraceae bacterium
GCACGCCCGGGGGCGGACATCCGGGCACACCCCTCACCCTTCGCGCGACGGTGCTGCCGGGCCAACGACCCGCGCACGAACCGGGTACGTGGTGGCTCAATCGCGGTCCGTGCGCGCTGCCAGGGCACTGGCGACCACGGCGGGCACGGTGTCGGTCACGCTGCCGCCCCACCGCGCCACCTCCTTGACCAACGACGAGGACACGAAGCTCCATTCGGGACTCGTCGTCAGGAACACGGTCTCGACGTCGCCGATGTGCGCGTTCATCTGGGCCATCTGGAGTTCGTACTCGAAGTCCCCGCCGGCGCGCAGCCCCTTGCAGATCATCCCGACGTCGTGCTCGTGGCAGAAGTCGACCAGCAGGCCGCTGAACGAGGCCACAGCGACGTTGTCGAGGTGTCCCGTGCTGGCGCTGATCAGGTCCAGCCGTTCCCCGGTCGTGAACAGGCCCTGCTTGGCCTCGTTGACGAGGACGGCGACCGTGACGTGGTCGAAACGGGCCGCGGCGCGTTCGATGATGTCGAGATGGCCGTTGTGGATGGGGTCGAAACTGCCCGGGACCACGACCTTGACCGTCACCACGACCTCCTTGTTCGTCTGCCGAACGACCGCGCACACGTTCGCGACCGTGCGCAACCCTTCGCGACCGTGCGCGGCCATTCGCGACGACCCTAGGCCGTCTCGGTGCGCTCCGCCTCCAGGATCACCGTGTCGCCGTAGCGCCGGATCCCGGTCTGGACCAGGCCGTCGGGCCACGTGACCTTCGCGGCCAGGCGCGACCCCTGTTCGAGGCGGACCTGCGCACCGTTGCCGGTCACCTCGACGATGCCGGCCAGCACCGACGCCAGGTCGGCGGCGTTGAGCGCATAGGGCGGATCGACCAGCACGAGGTCGAACCTGGCTCCCCGCCCGGCCAGCGCCGACAGCGTCGCCCGCACGTCACGACCGAACACGGTGGCCCGGTCGGCGAGGTGGGTCGCGGTGAGGTTGGCATCGATGGCCGTGCGGGCACGGCGATCGGACTCGACGAACGTCGCGGCGGCGGCTCCACGCGACAACGCCTCGATGCCCAGCGCCCCGGAGCCGGCAAACAGGTCGAGGACGTGCGCGTCGGGCACGTGCGCCTGCAACGACGAGAACAGCGCCTCCTTGACGCGGTCGCTGGTGGGGCGCGTGTCGGGGCCCTTCGGTGCCCGCAGCCGATGCCCCTTCGCAGTCCCCGCCACCACCCGCATCAATCGACCTCCTGGGTGGCTCCGCTCCGGTCGGCGGCCTCGCTCCGGTCGGCGGCGTCGCCCCGGTCGGCGACGTCGCCCCGGTCGGCGACGTCGTCCCAGTCGGCGACGTCGTCCCGGTCGGCGGCAACGAACTGTTCGGCGGGATCGACTCGCTCGATCGCACCGACACGGTCCAGCATGAAGGCCATCTGGAACGCTCGTTCCTCCCACGCGCGGTAGCGACCCGACGGCCCGCCGTGGCCCGCGCCCAGTTCCGTCTTGAGGAGGATCGGCGCGTCCGACGTCGTGTGTGTGCGCAGTCGCGCGACCCACTTGGCCGGTTCCCAGTAGCCGACGCGCGGATCGTTGAGCCCGGCCGTGACCAGCATGGCGGGATAGGGCTGCTCGGTGATGTTGTCGTAGGGCGAGTAGGCCGCGATCACCTCGAACCACTCCTGTTCGAGCGGGTTGCCCCATTCCTCGTACTCGCCGACGGTCAGCGGCAACGACGGATCCGACATCGTGGACAGCACGTCGACGAACGGCACCCCGGCGACCACGGCCGTGGCCAGGTCGGGCCGCTGGTTGACGACCGCGCCCATCAGCAGACCGCCGGCCGAGGCGCCCTCGATGACCAACCGGTCGTGACTGGTCACGCCCGTGGCAGCGAGATGGTCGGCCACGGCGATGAAGTCGCTGAACGAATTGGACTTGTCGGCGAACTTGCCGTCCAGGTACCACTGCCGGCCCATCTCGCCGCCACCCCGCACGTGCGCGTAGGCCACGACCATGCCGCGGTCCAGCAGGCTGATGCGGGTCGAGGAGAACACCGGGTCCAGCGAGATCTCGTAGGCGCCGTAGCCGTACAGCAGGGACGGGTGCGGACCGTCCCCGAGGTC
>DATFMD010000377.1:0-4345 GCA_035267125.1 Nitriliruptoraceae bacterium
ACTCCCCCGTTGAGCGACATGGTGTCGGAGCTGATCTTCGGACTCAGCCAGTAGTTCTCCACCTGCTGGTAGATCAACACGTAGGCCAGCACCACCACCGCGGCCACGACACCTTCGAGCACCAGGGTCAACAGGATGGGCACGGCCCCGCCGATGTAGGTGCCGATGGCCGGGATGAACTCGGACACGAACCCGGCGAACACTGCCAGGCCCAGCGCGATCCCGATCGGCACGCCGACGAAGGCCATCGTGAGGAAGAACCCGGTGCCGTTGATGAGCATCAGCAACATCCGGGAGTAGAAGTAGCCGCCGGTCTGCACGATCGCCTGGTCCCAGGTCCACCCGATGCGCTCCTGGGTGCGAGGTGAGAACAACCGCAGCACGGTGCGCTGGATCCCGGGCGCGTCGGCCGTGAAGTAGAAGGTGAACATCGCGATGGTCGCAAGGTTGAACACGAACGACACGCTGGCGGAGGCGAACCCCAGGGCCGTGCCCATGGGGTCGTCGACGAAGTTGCCGACGGCGACGCCCGCGTCAGGGGCGCTGGCCGCCACGTCAGGACTGGGGAAGGTGACCCCGAACGTCGAGTCCACCCAGTCGGACAAGTTCGCCACCCAGTCGTCGAAGTGCGCCGAGATCTCGGCCGCGACCTGGCCGATCGCGGGGATCAACACCAGCATCAGGAAGACGGTGAACACGAATCCGGCCAGGTAGATGACGCCGACCGCGGAACCACGACGCCAGCCATACCGGTGATGCAGTGCGCGCACACCGGGGTCCAGGGCAAGGCTGAAGAAGAAGGAGATCGCCACCATCCCGACCAGCGTGCGGGCGGAGGTCACGGCACGCAACAGCAGCAGGACGGCCAGCACCACCGTCACGACTCGCCAGGCGCTCCTCCAGGTGATCTCGGTGATGACCGGGGGGCCGGCCCGGTCGACAGCGGCGGTTGCCGGGGTGGCGGTGGCCGGGGCGGCGGTGGCGGTGGCCTGGTCGTCGGTCGGCGCTGCGGCCGGGGAGCCAGCCGACTCCGGGAGTGCCGTGCCGGACCCGTCGTCGGCGGCGGCAGTACCTGCCGGCAACTCGGCGGAGGAATCGGGTCTGTCCATGTCATGTCTCCGAAGGGCGAACCGGGCCGGGGCGCATGCCGCGGAATGCATCGCGTTCGCGGGCGCTTCGCGGGCACACCCTAACGACATGCGGTGCGTGGCCAGTGCACCTGCAACGGTCGAGTGCCGGGTCCACCCGGGGCCGGGCACCCGTCTCCACACGGCAATCGTGCACGGCGCCGACCAGTCCACCGTCCATGAGGTCGACATCCCCTGGCACGGCACCCGTAGGCTGGCGGCCATGCCACGTCACCCGATCCACCTCACGGCCAGCGCCGCCGAACTGCGCCCGATCTTCGCCGCCATCAGGGACCGGTTGGACGTCCCCGGGCCGTTCCCGACACAGGTACTGGAGGACGCCACCCGGGCGGCCGCCACACCAGTCGCCCACGACCTCGACATGACCGACCTGCCGTTCGTCTCGATCGACCCGCCCGGCTCGATGGACCTCGACCAGTTGCTGCACCTTGCCCGTCGGGGACCCGGCTTCCGGGTGCGCTACGCCATCGCCGACGTCGGCTCGTTCGTGACCCCCGGTTCGCCCCTTGACGCGTGCGTGAACGAGCGGGGAGTGACCCACTACGGGCCCGACGTTCGGTCCCCGCTGCACCCGCCGATCCTGAGCGAGCAGGCCGCGAGCCTGCTCCCGGAGGTGGTGCGGCCGGCCATGGTGTGGGACATCGACCTGGACAGCCATGGCGGCATCGACGACGTCCGGCTCAGGCGCGCCATGGTGCGCAGTCGAGCCCGGTTGACCTACCGGCAGGTGGCCGACGAGTTGGCACGAGGCACCGCCGGCGACGTGCTCGGGCTCCTGCCGCTGATCGGCCAGGCCCGACGTGAGGTCGAGGCCGACCGCGGCGGCGTCAGCCTGCCCCTGGCCGACCAGGAGGTCGTGGCCACGGGTGACGGGTACCGGTTGGACCTGCGACAGCCGCTGCCGGTCGAGCAGGACAACGCCCAGCTTTCCCTGTTGACGGGGATCGCGGCAGCCCAGGTCATGCGGGCCGGGCGAGTCGGCATCCAGCGAACCCTGCCGCCGGCCAGCGCCGAGGTGATGGCAACGCTGCGGGCAACCGCGCTCGCCCTGCACATCGACTGGGCCGACGACGTCGGTTTCCACAGCCTGGTCCGCACGCTGGACCCGGCTCGACCGACCCACGCCGCCTTCCTGGACGAATCCACCGTGCTCTTCCGAGGGGCCGGCTACCGGGCCTTCGACGGGTCACGACCACCCGATGCCGAGCATGCCGGCATCGCCGCCGACTACGCCCACGTGACCGCCCCGCTGCGCCGCCTGGTCGATCGCCACGGACTGGAGGTCTGCCACGCACTGGCAACCGACCAGCCGGTCCCGGAATGGGTCACCGACCAGTTGTACGAACTGCCGGAACGCATGGAGGTGGCGACCCGGCGTGCGGCGAACCACGAGCGCGCCGTGGTGGACGTGATCGAGGCAGCGCTGGTGTCGGATCGCATCGGAGACGTGTTCGAGGCGACCGTGGTCGACGCCGACGACGACGGCACCGGCGGCACGGTCATGATCGCGGAGCCGGCCGTCAGGAGTCGCATCCACGGCGACGGCATCCGACTTGGCGACGTGATCGAGGTACGAGTGGAGTCCGCGACCATCGACGTCGGCCGGATCGAGTTGGCTCGGGTCTGACCCCGCTCGTGCCTAGTCGTCGTACCAGGACGGTGACTCGTCGAGCTCGCGGACCGCGACGACGCCATCGTCGACCAGGTTGCCCTCTTCGTCGAGTTCCGGCAGTTGCCCGCCGGTCCGCAGGGCGCTCGCGACGTCCTCGGCAGTGTCGGGCTTGGGGATCTCGTAGTAGAGCCCGTCGTCCCCGATGTAGGACACGACGGGGAAGTTCACCCCGTCGATGTCGTCTGGCGACGTGCTGCGGAACAGGGTTGCGAGGTCGTAGATGCCTGCCAGCGTGAGCCCATCATCGACGACGGCGACATCCGAGGCCACGGCCGCCAGGCCACGCAGCGCACTCGGGTCGGTCAGGGTGCCGGCGGACAGCACTTGCTTGACGGCCTGGCGGATGAAGTACTGCTGACGTGCGTTGCGACCGTGTGCGCCAGCACCGAAGGAGTCGCTGACATGGCGCGCCCGGGTGAAACGGCCAGCGTCCAGGCCGTCCAGCACCTGGCACCCGGCCGGGATGTAGCCGACCTTGGAGTCGTCGATCGCCTCGTCGATGCAGATCTCCACGCCGCCGATCGCATCGGTCAGCGCCACCAGGCCCGCCAGGTTGACCTCGACGTAGTGGTCGAGATCCGCACCGATCAGCGACTCGACCGCGGTGATCAACCGGTCGGCGCCGTCATCCTCGTAGAGGGCATGCAGCGCATTGATCTTCTGCGTGCCGAACTCGTCGGTGTCGACGGCGAGATCGCGCGGGATCGAGACCATGCGCAGTTCGTTGGTGTCGGGCAGGTACTGCATCCAGATCATGGTGTCGGTCAGCGCGCCACCATGGTCGTTGGCCCCCATCTCCTGCATCTGTTCGCTGCTCAGACCCGCGCGTGAGTCCAGTCCCACCAACAACACGTCCTGGCGGGTGACCGTGTCCGCGGGTTCGACCTGCACGACCTCGTCGGTCTCGGTGCCATCGGTCACCACCGGCACGGTCGTCGGGTCCGGATGGTCGTCGGTCCCCAGGGCCGCAACCGTGACGTCGGGAACGAGGGCCTCGGCGGTCCGCGCCATCAGGTCAGCCCCGGCCAGCCCCAACAGGAGCAGGCCGCCAAGGCCGAACAGAAGGACACGCTGCACCAATGACTCCTCTCGCCGTCGGCGTCGACGGCATGGGTTGGCCCACGCGGGCCAGGGATTTGCTCACCACAGTGTAGTTCAGATCACGCAAATGTGAACGAACCGGGGAGTGCTCACACGGACGGTGGCCGTTGTCACCGTGTGCCGGCCCGCTGACGCGGGTGGCGGCGTCGCAGTGTCGGGTGGACCTCGACCTCGCGGGCGCCCACGGGGACGATGTCGTGGCGGCGACTCGCCGGACGGCTGTCGTTGCCCTGGATCTGGTCGGCCAGGGTGCGGACCATGTCCTCGAGTTCCCGATTCTGTTGACGGGCACGCTCCAACTTCTCGCCCAGGTCCAGCACGACGCGAACACCGGCCAGGTTGAGCCCCTCCTCCTGGGTGAGGTGGCGGATGAAGCGGAGACGGTCGATGTCACGTTGGGAGTAGCGACGGGTGTTGCCGGACG
>DATFMD010000378.1:0-7252 GCA_035267125.1 Nitriliruptoraceae bacterium
TGCGCGACCGTCGATCGCCAGGGCACCATTGGCCGCGAACACCATGTCCGGCAGGCCCGCAACACCCGGCAACTCGGTGACCGAGTGCCCGAGTGCCCGGTAGGTCGCCACGAGTCCCTGCCACTGGCGCAGTGCCCGGTGGCGGTCCACGTCGACCGCCGGATCCATCCACGGGTTGATGGCGTGCTCGACCGTGAAGTGGGTCGGTGTCACGAGCACGTAGTGGCGGCCAACGGCATGTCGCGCGGGACGCAGCGGGACGGTCATGGCTGTCCTTGGGGGTTTCGAGGTTGCCGGGGCCCCGCCTGGCACACCTGCGCAGAATCCGGCCCCGGTGCGACACCGCTGTCCATCGATGACGCGTGTTCGCATCATAGAAGGTGAATGTGCAACAATGTCCGCGAAACTCTTGCACCCGACCCCCGGAACCTTGCGTATGGACGACATCGACCGCCAGATCATTGCGCACCTGACTCGGCACGGCCGTGCGAGCTATCGCGAGGTGGGTTCCGAGGTCGGCCTGTCGGCCCCGGCGGTGAAGCGCCGCGTGGACCGCCTGGTCGACGACGGGACCATCGAGGGATTCGCCGCGCAGGTCGATCCGCACGCCATGGGCTGGACCACCGACGTCTTCGTGTCGATCTTCGCCACCGGCAACATCCCACCCAACCGCATCCGCGCCGCGGTCGAACCGGTCCCCGAAGTGCATGCCGCCTACACGGTGACCGGTGACGCCGACGCCTTGTTGCACGTTCGGGTCCGCGACACCCGGCACCTGGAGGAAGTGCTCGAGACGATCCGGCGCCAGCCGTTCGTGGCCCAGACCCGGTCGCTGGTGGTGCTGTCGCGACTGCTCGAGCGCGGTGTGACCGTGGCGGACGGCGACTGATCCACCGGGTGCCGGGCCGTGCGTTGGTTGCCCCGGGCGTGGTCGGGTAGCCTCCATGGTCGCGCCCGAACACGTGTCGGGCGCCCTTGGTGGCTGTAGCTCAGCTTGGTTAGAGCGTCTGGTTGTGATCCAGAAGGCCGGGGGTTCAAGTCCCCTCAGCCACCCCACACTGCGAGCGGTACGGCGTGGTCCCACGTCGTGGGATACCGTGCCCGTTCGCAACCTGCGCCGCTAGCTCAATTGGCAGAGCATCCGGCTCTTAACCGGCAGGTTCGGGGTTCAAGTCCCTGGCGGCGCACGCGACGACATGCATCGGCCCGACACGCAAACGCGTGTCGGGCCGATCAGTTGGGGCGGCGATGGGAGCATCGCCACCCGAACGGTCACACGACCATGACGTCGGTCGTCTTGCGCAGGGCCCAGCCGACCAGGATGAACAGGATGCCCATCCCGAACGCCATCGCCGCGACACCGAAGGCCACCACCGACGTGAACAGCGATGCACGCAGGAACGACGCGTTCATCATCGTCACGCGCACCGGGTCCTCACGGTCCAGGGTTGCGTAGGTCTCGCCATCGGAGGATTCCAGCGCGTGCTGGTTGATGATGTCGGCCTGGGCCCAGGCCGAGAACGGCCCATTGACCTCGTCACCGGCCAGGAACGCCGCGTCGTCGGACACCGTGATGCTCTCGGCAGCAAGCTGCGACTGGACCGTGAACCAGGTCCCGATGCCCGCGAGCGACAGGATCGCACCGGCCACGATGATGACCATGCCAAGCATCGACACCGTGCTCGAGCCGGACGTGGTGGGGGGTGATGCCGTTGCCGTCTGGGTGCTCATTGCGATGACCTCCTGGGTCGTGGGGCACTCGCACTGGTTGCGGTGCTGGCACCAGCATGCACCACGGCGCGCGCAACCATTTCCGAGAACGGCCCGGCCGGTGCGGACCAACGGCCCCACTTGGTCGGGACCCTCGGCGTCCTGCGCAACCCCGGTCGCACGCGTCAAGGCGTGATGCAGTTGTTGGCGACGGACGCCAAGGAAACTCCCCGACACTCGCAGGAGTGTCGGGGAGTCGGTGGTGCGTGGCTGGGTCAGACGACCTGGACGTCGCCGGTCTTGCGCAGCGCCCACCCGACCAGGACGAACAGGATGCCCATCCCGAACGCCATCGCGGCCACGCCGAAGGCAACGACCGAGGTGAACAGCGACGCCCGCAGGAACGACGCGTTCATCATGGTCGCGCGGACCGGGTCCTCACGGTCCAGCTCTGCGTAGGTCATCCCGCCCGAGGACTCGAGGGCGTGGTGGTTGATGATGTCGGCCTGGGCGTAGGCCGAGAACGGTCCGTCGACCTCGTCGCCGGCCAGGAACGCGGCGTCGTCGGCCACGGTGATGTCCTCGGCGGCGAGTTGCGACTGGACCATGAACCAGGTCCCGATGCCGGCCAGCGACAGGATCGCACCGGCCACGATGATGACCATGCCGAGCATCCTGACGGTCCCACCACCGTCCGACCGGGTGGATGTGGCGGTCTGGGCAGATGTGGTGGCTGCCATTGCGTGGCTCCTTCGGGGTGGGGGGGCTCACAACATCTGCTGCGAGCACAGCGTGCAGCACGTGCAAGCACGTGAAACGGGATCCAGTCAAGCAGGGGGTTGCGGACGTTGCATGCATGTCCGCCAAACTCGCCGTGGCCGATGGCGTCACCCCGGCGGCTGCGAGGCGTGGTCGGGCGGTCGATCGTCCATCGCATGCCGCTAGTGTCACTGCCGCCTCCTGCACACGAGCGAACCGATGTTGCTGTCCCCGATCGCGTCGACCTGGGAACAGGTCGGCTCGACGCGGTCACGACGTGACAAGACGCGGCTGTTGGCGAACACCCTGCGTGAACTGGCAGACGAGTCCCCCGACGACATCGCGGCAGGAACGGCGCTGCTGACCGGGAGTCCCAGGCAGGGGCGGATCGGCGTCGGCTGGGCCGCATTGCGTGACCTCGACATCCCGCCGCGCGACCCCGGACATCCAACCGGCGACGGCACATCCGGCGACGGCGCATCCGGCGACGGCGCATCCGGCGACGGCACATCGGGCGACGGGGCCCTGACCGTGGCGGACGTGGACAGGGCGTTCGAGGCCATCGCGACCACGTCGGGCAGCGGCTCGGTGGCCGCCCGGCGTGGCTACCTCGAAGACCTGTGGTCGCGCGCCACGGCGACGGAACAGGCCTACCTGCGAGGTGTCGTGCTGCAGGAACTGCGCCAGGGTGCCCTGGAAGGCGTCGTGACCGCAGCCGTGGCCGACGCCGCCGACGTCGACCAGGCGTTGGTCCGTCGGGCAGCCATGTTGACCGGCGACCTCACCGCCACTGCAGTCCTGGCCATGTCCGACGGTGCGTCGGCGTTGGCATCGGTGTCGCTTCAGGTGGGGCGGGCCGTGCAGCCGATGTTGGCATCCTCCGCGCCCGACGTGGAGGCTGCACTGGCGACGACCGGGCCAGCACGCATCGACACGAAGCTCGACGGCATGCGCATCCAGGTGCACCGTGACGGCGACGACGTCCGCGTGTTCACCCGCAGCCTGCGCGACGTCACCGCCGACCTGCCCCTGGTCGTGGAAGCCGCCATGTCCCTGCCCGTGACCTCGGTGGTGCTCGACGGCGAAGCGTTGGCGCTGGATGCCGATGGTCGGCCACGCGCCTTCCAGGACTCGATGTCGGGCGACTCCCACCTCCGCCCCGTCTTCTTCGACATCCTGCACGTCGACGGTGCCGACCTGCTGGACGAACCCCTCACCACTCGCCTGGACGTGCTCGGCGATGTCGCGGCGGGACACGTCGTCGACGGCATCACCACGCACGATGCAGAGGTCGGACTCGACCATCTGCGTGCCGCGCTCGCGGCAGGTCATGAGGGCATCGTGGTCAAGTCGCTGGACGCACCCTGGGAGGCTGGCCGGCGTGGCGCCTCCTGGGTCAAGGTCAAGGTGGCCCACACCCTCGACCTCGTCGTCGTGGCCGCCGAATGGGGGTCGGGACGTCGTCGCGGGTGGCTGTCCAACCTCCACCTCGCAGCGGTGGACGCTGACAGCGGCGACATGGTCATGCTCGGAAAGACCTTCAAGGGATTGACCGACGCGACCCTCGAATGGCAGACGGAACAACTGCTGGCCCGGGAGGAGTCGCGCTCGGACCACGTCGTGCACGTTCGCCCGGAGCTCGTGGTGGAGATCGCGTTCGACGGCGTGCAGGCATCGCGGCGGTATCCGGGCGGGGTCACCCTGCGGTTTGCCCGCGTGAAGCACTACCGCGACGACAAGACGATCGACGACGCCGACACGGTGCAGACCGTGCAGGCGATCCACCGTGGCGAGATCACCGCCCAGGTGTGACGGCGCGGGTACACCTGTCGGGCACATCTGCAGCCCCGTGGCGTGACCCGCCATCCCAGGAGCACCTCGTGGACACCATCGACCTGAACGGCCTGGCCGTGTCGGCCCAGGGACTTGGCTGCATGGGCATGAGCCATGGCTACGGCACGTTCGACGACGAAGAGTCGATCGCCACCCTGAACCTGGCCCTGGACCTGGGCGTGACGCACTGGGACACCGCCGACATCTATGCGACGGGCACAAACGAACGTCTGCTGTCGAACGTCCTTGCGACGCGTCGCGACGAGGTGACCCTGGCGACCAAGTTCGGCATTGCCGAGTTGGGAACCGGCGACCGTGCCGGCCAGAACGTGGTCCGCGGCCACCCCGACTACGTCGCCTCTGCCTGTGACGCCTCGCTCGAACGTCTCGGTGTCGAGGTCATCGACCTGTACTACGTCCATCGCCCGCCCGGCGACGTCCCGATCCCCGAGACGATCGGCGCCATGGCGACCCTGGTGGACGTCGGCAAGGTTCGCCATCTCGGCGTGTCGGAGTTCGACGCCGAGCAACTGCGGGCCGCCAACGACGTGCACCCGATCGCGGCGCTGCAGTCCGAGTACTCCCTGTGGACGCGCGACGTCGAGGACGTGGTCCCGACCATGCGGGAACTGGGCATCGGCCTGGTCCCGTTCTCGCCCCTGGGCCGCGGCTTCCTGACCGGCACGGTGGCGGTCGACGATCTGCCCGAGGACGACTTCCGGCGTGGGCTGTCGCGCTTCCAGGACGACGCGGCGGCCCAGAACATGCGAATCGTGGCGGCCGTGCGAGACGTGGCCGATCGCCACGAGGTCAGCCCCGCGCAGGTCGCGCTGGCGTGGGTGCACCAGCAGCAGGAGTCGCTGGGCATCGCGATCGCCCCGATTCCGGGCACCAAGCGTCGCAGGTGGCTGCGCGAGAACGTCGCCGCCCTGGACATCGTCCTGGACGACGCCGATCGACGCGCCCTGCAGGGTCTCGCCGACGAGGTGACCGGCGCCCGCTACTGACGGGGCACACCAGTATCTTGGCACGTGCCCCCGGCCAATGAGCCCGCGATGACCAGTTCCACCGCCCAGGATCGTCCGCCCACGGCGGAACCTTCCCTCCCGCCCGACTCCTCCTCGGCACCTCAGCCGTCGTCACCGGATCGCACGCCCACGTCGGCGGACGACCTCTGGGCGGCGATGCCGACCGTCACCTCGGGAGGCGACTACGTCGACAGCCTGCGCAATCGGGGCACCCGGCTGTTCCTGATGGGCGAGTTGGTCGAGGAACCGGCCGACCACCCGATGATCACCCCGTCGATCAACGCGATGAGGGCCACCTACGACCTCGTCGACACCGAACCCGACCTGGCCCTGGCCCACTCCCCCTACACGGACGGACCGGTCAATCGCTTCCTGCACGTCACGACCTCCAGCGAGGACCTGGTCGCCAAGCACCGGATGCAGCGTCGGCTGGGCCAGGCCACCGGAACCTGCTTCCAGCGTTGCGTCGGGATGGATGCCGTCGCGACGCTGCACTCCGTCACCCACGACCTCGACGCTGCCCACGACACGCACTACCAGGACCGGTTCATCACATTCCTGACGCGACTGCAACGCCACAACCTGGTGTTGGCGGGCGGCATGACCGATCCGAAGGGGGACCGCTCGCTCCCGCCGAGGGCCCAGGTCAACCAGGACGTCTTCCTGCGGGTGGTGGATCGCGATGACAATGGGGTGTGGGTGAGCGGTGCCAAGGCCCACATGACCGGTGGTTGGAACTCCCACTGGGTCGTGGTCATGCCGACCATGCACCTGACCGCGGCGGATGCCGACTGCGCCATCGTGGGCGCGATCCCCATCACTGCTCCGGGCATCACCTACGTGTACGGGCGCCAGGCCTCCGACGGCCGCTCGCTGGAGCCCGGCACCATCGACCAGGGCAATGCCCGGTTCGGTGGCCAGGAGGTGCTGGTCCACTTCGACAGGGTCTTCATCCCCCACGAGCACGTGTTCATGGACGGCGAGGTGGACATGGCGCGCACCCTGGTGCAGCGATTCACCCGCTACCACCGGTCGTCGTACATGTGCAAGACCGGGTTGGGCGACGTGCTCATCGGTGCCGCCGCCGAGGTCGCCGATGCCAACGGGGTCCCCGGCGCAAGCCACATCAACGACAAGTTGGTGGAGATGACCCACCTCAACGAGACGATCTGGTCCTCGGGCATCGCGGGGGCCGCGGAGGCAGAGGTGCTTCCCAGCGGTGCCGCGATCAACGACGGCATGCTCAGCAACGTGGCGAAGCACAACGTGACCCGGTTCCCCTACGAGATCGCCCGCCTGGCCCAGGACATCGCCGGTGGCCTGATGGTGACCATGCCGTCGGAGTCGGACCTGCGCCACGACGAGGTCGGCCCCCTGATCCAGCGCCTGTTGGCGGGCCGAGACGGCGTGTCCACCGAGGACCGGCTGCGCATCATGCGCCTGATCGAGACGATGACGATCGGGCGCAACGCCGTCGGCTACCTGACGGAATCCCTGCACGGCGCCGGCAGTCCGCAGGCCCAACGCATCGAGATCCGCCGCGCCATGGACGTGGAGACCAAGCGCGCACACGCACGCGTGCTGGCAGGCATCGTCGACGAGGCGACCGCTGACGACGAACCATCCGACCACTGACTGCCCGGCCGCCAGTTGGTTGGGGGCCAGCGTTCTCCCTCGCGGACACCAGCCGACAACCAACCCCGTCGCCGCCCACCACCCCCGTTGGTTGGGGGCCAGCGTTCTCCGTCGCGGACACCAGCCGACAACCAACCCGCCGGACCAGCCGATCGGTCCGTCGCCGCTCCCTCCCCGGCACCCACCTCGTTGCTTGGGGGCCAGCGTTCTCCGTCGCGGACGCATGCCGACAATGAACTTGCCTCGCGGGACGGCCACCGGTTGGTTGGGGGCCAGCGTTCTCCGTC
>DATFMD010000379.1:0-6300 GCA_035267125.1 Nitriliruptoraceae bacterium
CTCGCCGATCGCCACGACCCACGGCGTCTGCTGGGTCCCACCATGGACTTGGGCGGCATCCTGTCGTCGCTGTCCATCCCGGTGATCGACTACCTGGGCGCCAACATGCGTGGTGCCACGGCCGGCACCGTCGTCGTCCTCACGGCCGCGGCCTTCTTCCTCCCCTCGGCCGTTCTGTCGGCCGTCAGCCCGATCATCGTCAAGCTGCAACTGTCCGACCTCGACGACACCGGTCGGGTCGTGGGCATGCTGTCCGCGATCGGCACGATCGGCGCGCTGGTCGGCACCTTCGTGACCGGGTTCGTACTGGTCGCGGCGTGGCCGACACGCCCCATCATCCGCGTGCTGGCCTCCAGCCTGGTGATCGGCGGCCTGGTGCTGTGGCTGTGGCTGCGGCGCACGTCGGAACCCGACGCCGAAGTCCATGCGCCGACCCTCGCGATCGTCGTGGTGGCCGTGCTGGGGGGTGCCCTGTCCTTCGCTGCCGCCCATCCGTGCGAGTACGAGTCGACGTACTTCTGCGCCCGCGTCGAGGTCGATCCCGACCTGGAGTCGGGCCGGATCCTGTGGCTGGACACGTTGCGCCACTCCTACGCCGACATCGCCGACCCGACCCACCTCGAATTCACCTACGCCCAGACCCTGTCCGACGTCCTGGCCGGCATCGCCCCCGAAGACGAAGCCCTGACCGTGACCCACATCGGCGGAGGCGGGATGAGCCTGCCGATGTACCTGCGCCACGTCCGTCCCGGCACCCAGTCGACGGTGCTGGAGTTGGACCCGCTGCTCGTGTCGATCGCCCAGGACGAACTGGGCTACGTCCCGGGCGACGACATCGAGGTGGTCACCGGCGACGCGCGACTGTCGCTGGACGACGTCGCCGACGGGTCGCAGGACCTGGTGATCGGCGACGCGTTCGGAGGCGTGTCGGTCCCGTGGCACCTCACGACCCGCGAGTTCGTCCAGCAGATCCACGACACGCTGGGGCCCGGTGGGGTCTACGCCCTGAACATGATCGACTACCCGCCGCTGGGCTTCGCCCGAGCCGAACTGGCCACACTCGCCGACGTCTTCGCCCACGTCGGCGTGGTGGCGCCCCCGGAACGCCTGCGCGGGGAGGCCGGCGGCAACTTCATCATGGTCGCGTCGGACGAACCGCTGCCGATGGACGCCGTCCTGGCCCGCAACGCTGATCGTGGTGACGACGACGAGGCGTTGTGGACCGAGGGGTCCTCGGTCGACGGCGTGACCCTCGACGACTTCATCGGCGACGCCAGGGTCCTGGTCGACGACTTCGCCCCGGTCGACCAACTCCTCAATCCCTACCCCACCCGCTGAACCCGGCCCAACGACTCAGGCGACCAGCGACGCGAACAACTCGTCCATGGTGGTGGCCGGGTCACCTGTCAGGCCGGTGTGGACGGGACCGGGTTGGACCACGGTCGAGCGCGGTGCGGTGATCCAGCCGAAGCGCCGACCGGGCGAGTCGGCGTGGTGCTGGTCGGTCGTCGTCGCGGCCTGCACGGCGGCCAGGGACGCCGTGATCGCGTCGACGTCGGCATGGGGATCGACCGCAACCAGCCTGGTCGTGTCCAGTTGGATCCGGGCGCCGATCCAGTCGCGTTGCGGGCAGTGCAGGACCACGCCGACGTTGAGGCGTTCGCCCCGGTGCACTCGGGGGACCACGCGCACCAGGGCGTACTGGTAGGGCACGCGTGGGAGTTCGGCGTCGCTCGTCATCGCTCGAACTCCGCGCGGGCACCTGAACGACCACGGCGGGCGGTGGTCCGGGTTGGCTGGGAATGCATGCGCCGATCGAGCCACGCCCCGTCGTCGGCGAGCCGCTCGACCAGCACCCGGACGTGGGCCTCGCGGGCGGCCTCGGGGTCGATGCCGTCGGCGGCGGCGGCCAGCCACTCGTCGGGGACCATGGCCACGGCCGACTCGACGGCATCTCGGTCCAGCCGCGCCGTCGCGCGTCGTGAGGCCGCATCCAGGTCGCTGCCGGTGCCGGCCAGGACATGGTCGGACAGGTCCAGCCGTCGCCCGGACGCCGCCGTGACGGCGGCGGCGGTCACGCGGCCCGCGGCCACCGTCGACGCGCCGGCGCGCGCCCAGCCGTGCTGCCACACCAGCGCCGCGCCGTGGTCGATGAGCCACAGGTCGCCGTGCCAGACGAGCAGGTTCGGGTTGCGCCACGTGCGATCGACGTTGAAGGTGAAGGCGTCCAGCCACATCACCAGGTCGGCTTCGGACGCGTCGACGGGGAACACCGTCGGCTCGAAGCCGACCGAACCGGGGAGGAAGTCGATCCCCAGGTTCGACCCCGCGCTCGACACGAGCAGGTGCTGGATCTCCGGGTCGGGTTCGAGGCGGCCGATCGCGGCATCGAGTTCGAGCGTCACCAACTCCGGCATGCGCAGCCCCAGGCGTCGGGCCAGTTCGCCCACGGCGACCTCGGCCACGAGCGCGGCGGCACCCTGTCCGGCTCCCGTGAACTTGGCCACGTAGGTGCCCAGGTCGTCAGCCTCGACGATGCCCGGCAACGAGCCGCCCTCCCGCAACGGGGTGGCGTAGCGCAGGATCGTGGCCGAGGGCAGCATCACGCCAGCCTAGGCGGCCTGTGCGCAGCTCTGTCACACGGCTGGCTTGTCCAGGCCCCCGCTGACCGCGTTGCCGTCGTCGTCGATACAGCCCCGGTGTCGACTCCTCCGTCGCCTTGCCAGCGACGTCCTGTCCGTCGCCATCCGCACACCACGTTGCGCACAGCCCACCTAGGCGCGAACGCGGTCGCCGCGATCCTCGCGCACGTCGTCCGGGCCCGACGCGCGGTCGTCGCGGGACTCGCGCTCGGCATGGGGACCATCGATGTCGGCCCGCCGGAGCAGCTGGGCGTTTGCAGCGACGATGATCGTCGACAGGCTCATCAGGATGGCGCCGACGGCAGGCGGCAGCACGAACCCGATCGGCGCCAGGACACCGGCCGCCAACGGCACGGCCACGACGTTGTAGCCCGCCGCCCACACCAGGTTCTGCCGCATCTTCTGGTAGGTCGCGGCCGACAACCGCCTGACGACGGCCACGTTGCGCGGGTCGTCCGACGCCAGGACGATCTGGGCCGAGGCCGCCGCGACATCGGTGCCGGCGCCGATCGCGATGCCCACGTCGGCAGCTGCCAGCGCCGGTGCGTCGTTCACGCCGTCGCCGACCATTGCGACGACGGCACCGTCATCGTGCAGTGCGGCCACCAGGTCGTGCTTGTCGCCCGGTTGCACCTGGGCATGGACGTCGTCGATCCCCAGTTCCCCGGCAACCCGATCGGCCACCTGGCTGGCGTCGCCAGTCGCCATGACGACCCGGACACCGGCATCGTGCAACTCGTCGACGGCGGCGCCGGACACGTCCCTCACGGCATCCTCCAATGCCAACGCGGCCACGACGTGGCCGTCGACCACGACATGCAGGACCGCCGCACCGCGCCCGACCCATTCGGCCACGGCGTCGGCGACACCGTCCGCCACGTCATTCTCGAGCCCAAGGTCGGCCAGCATGGCCGGTCCACCCACGACGACGTCACGACCATCGACGGTGGCGGCCACGCCCTTGCCTGCCTCGGACCGGAAGTCGCTCGGCTGCGGGACTTCGACGCCCTGGTCGGCGGCCCAGGCGACGATGGCCCTGGCCAGTGGGTGCTCGGAGTCGGATTCCGCCGCCGCCGCCAGGCCCAGCACGTCGTCGCGTTCGGCGCCGTCCCGGGTGGCCATGTCGGTGACTCGATGCGCACCTTCGGTCAGCGTGCCGGTCTTGTCGAACACCACGGTGTCGACCTGGCGCATGCCCTCCAGGGCCATCCGATCGCGCACCAGGATCCCTCGTCGGGCCGCCATCGAGGTGGCCAGCGACACGACCAACGGAATCGCCAGACCGAGCGCGTGTGGACAGGCGATGACCAGCACCGTGACGGTCCGGGCGACGGCCTGGCCGGGATTGCCGAGCGCGACCCACACGACGGCCGTCACCACGGCTGCCGCGGTCGCGTACCAGAAGAGTCCCGCCGCAGCTCGATCAGCCAACACCTGGGTGCGTGAGGTCGACGACTGCGCCTCCTCGACCATTCGTTGGATGCCGGCCAGTGCCGTGTCGCCGCCGGTCGCCGTCACCTCGACACGCACCGAGGATCCGAGCGCGACCGAACCAGCCACCACGTCGTCGCCCGTGTCGTGGTCGACCGGCGTGGACTCACCCGTCAGCATCGACTCGTCGAACTCCGCGGCCCCCGCCGCGATCACCCCGTCCGCGGGCACCGACGATCCCGGTCGCACCACGACGACGTCGCCGCGGGACAGGTCGGCGACCGCGACCTCGCGGGTGTCGTCGCCATCGACCAGTTCCGCAGTGTCGGGAATCAGCGCCGCGAGACTGTCCAGGGCCGATCTCGCCTGGCCGATCGCCCGCATCTCCTGCCAGTGTCCCAGCAGCATGATCACGATGAGTCCGGCGAGTTCCCACCAGAACTCGTCGAGTTCCAGCCACCCAAGCTGGCTCGCCCACGACGCCGTGAAGGCCACCGTGATCGCCATCGCGATCAAGGCCATCATGCCCGGGGTCCGGTTCCTGAGTTCCTGCCATCCCTGGGTGAGGAAGACCCGACCACCGTCGAGGTAGAGCACGGTTCCCAGCACCGGCCCGACCGCGTCGATGAAGACGGCGTCCGGCAACTCGACCCCGAACCACCCCCACACCGTGCGCGACGTCACCAGGATCGGCACGGCCAGCCACAATGAACGCCAGAACTGGCGTCGGAACATGTCGGCGTGGTCACCGTGACCGCCATCATCGTGACCGCCATCATCGTGACCGCCATCGACGGCGTCACCATGAGGATCCGTCGACGGGCTCATCGACCGAAGCGCCGCAGGCGCAGTGAGTTGAGCACGACCGACACCGAGGAGAACGCCATGGCGGCGCCGGCGATCGTGGGTGACAGCAGGCCGAGTGCGGCCACGGGAATCGCCAGCACGTTGTAGCCGAACGCCCAGCCGAGGTTCTGCATGATGGTGCGGCGCGTGGCGACCGACAGGTCGATCGCCGTGACGACCGTCGCGACGTCTCCACGCAGGAGCGTGATGTCGCTGGACTCGATGGCGACGTCGGTGCCGGTCCCGATGGCGATCCCGAGGTCTGCCTGCACCAGCGCCGGGGCATCGTTGACCCCGTCACCGACCATGGCCACGATCTCGTCGCCGGCCTGGAGGCGCATGATCTCGGCCTGCTTGGCGTCGGGCCGCACGCCGGCCACCACGCGATCGATCCCGACCTGGCCGGCGATGGTGGTCGCAGTGGCCTCGTTGTCGCCCGTCAACAGCACGACGTCCATGCCACGCCCACGCAGCGCCGCGACCGTCGCGGCCGCATCCGGCTTGAGGCTGTCGGCCACGGCGAGCATCGCCCGCGCCTGTCCGTCCCAACCGGCCAGCACCGCGGTGTGACCTGCCTGCTCCGCCGCCACCAGTGCGTCCTGCACGTCGGTGGGCACCGCCATGGCCTCCCGGTCCATGAGCGCTGGTGTCCCGACGACGACGGTCGTCCCGACGCCGGCGTTGCCGCCCCGCAGCGTGGCTCGCACGCCCTGGCCGGGACTGGCCGTGAAGTCGACCACCTCCATGGCCCCGTCATCTTCGGAGTCATGCGCACCGAGTGCCACCGCGCGGGCCGCGGCGACCTGCCCACCGGCCTGCGGGCGGTCGCCCGCCACGGCATCGTCGTGGTCTGCCAGCCCCGCCAGGGTGCGCCCGACCGGGTGTTCCGAGCCCGATTCGGCCGCGGCGACCAGGGCGACGGCCACCGTCCGGTCCACGCCGTCCGCAGTCACGACCTCGACGACGCGCATGTCGCCACGGGTCAAGGTCCCGGTCTTGTCGAACACCACGGTCGTGATCTCACGCGTTCGTTCGAGCACCTCGACCGACTTGATCAGGATCCCGAGCTGGGCGCCCCGTCCGGTCCCGACCATGATCGCCATCGGTGTGGCGAGCCCGAGGGCACACGGACAGGCGATGATCAACACCGCGACCGCCGCGTACACACCATCGCTCACGCTGCCCCCGATCGACGCCCAACCGAGGAACGTCAGCGCAGCGATCGCCATCACGACCGGAACGAACACCGCGGAGATCCGATCGGCGAGTCGCTGCGCCGCCGATTTCCCGGTCTGCGCGTCCTCCACGAGCTTCACGATCTGGGCGAGCGCGGTGTCGGCACCGATCCGCGTGGCCCGGATCGTCAGCACGCCAGAGCTGT
>DATFMD010000380.1:0-52013 GCA_035267125.1 Nitriliruptoraceae bacterium
ATGCTGCCCACCTCCCCGTGGGTCGTCCGCTCGCGCGTCCAGTGTAGGAAGCTGCTGCCCACGATCCCCAACGTGGGGGATTGGCGAGGTCCAGGCTGCCGCGTAGGGTTGCCCCACGGACTCGACGACGGGGGGGAGGCACCGATGGAGACGGCGACGCACAGAA
This sequence comes from Nitriliruptoraceae bacterium, assembly GCA_035267125.1. Taxonomy (GTDB): domain Bacteria; phylum Actinomycetota; class Nitriliruptoria; order Nitriliruptorales; family Nitriliruptoraceae; genus Salsipaludibacter. The sequence continues at coordinate 167 of DATFMD010000380.1, forward strand.
ACGCGGTTCGCGCGATCACGCGGACAAGATCTCGACCCCGGCGCAGTTCGAGAGCTTCGCGCGCCAACTCGGAGCGCCGATGGACCATGCTGGCCTGCCCGAACCCGTCGAGATCGATCCGGCCAGGGTGGCCGAGGTGTGTGCGGAGTACCAGATCGAGATCCTCGGCCCGCCTCCGCCCCCACTGGACTGACCACGAGATTGTCGCGCGGGGGAACCGGGCAGGGTGCGGACAGGCGCATCGACGCGAGGTCGCGGGAACTTCCCGCGACCTCGCGCGATGTCGGGGACCTCGCTGACTACCGTGGACGTCGTCGGCCACCGGGTCGCCGTCGAACCAGGGAGGACTGCGTGAAGCCACCACCGTTTCGGTACGTCGCGCCCACCACGGTCGATGCCGCGGTGTCCGCACTGGCCGAGGCCGGTCCCGGGGCCAAGGTGATGGCCGGTGGCCAGAGCCTGGTGCCACTGCTCAACATGCGCCTGGCCCGACCGTCGACCGTCGTCGACATCAACCGTGTCGAGGGCCTCGACGAGGTCACGGTGACCGAGGACGCGGTCGTGGTCGGCGCGACGGCGCGGCACGCCGACGTGCTTGCAGATCCTGACGTGGCCTCGGCGCTGCCCGTGCTGGGCCAGGCGATCCGCCACGTCGCCCACCAGGTGATTCGCAATCGCGGCACGGTCGTCGGGTCCATCGTGCACGCCGATCCGGCCGCGGAACTGCCGGCGGTGCTGGCCCTCGTGGACGGCACCGTGCAACTGGTCGGGCCGAATGGTGCGCGTGAGATCGGAGTGGACGACTTCTTCGTCGCGCCGATGGAGTCGGCGATTCACCACGACGAAGTGGCGGTCAGCGTCACGTTTCCGCGGCTGCCGGCATCGACGCGCACGGCCGTGCACGAACTCGCGCGTCGCCATGGTGACTACGCCATGGCGGGCGTCGTTGTCGCCGTGGACGTTGTCGACGACACCGTGGCAGGTGCCCGCTGCGCGTTCATCGGTGTGACCGATGTCCCCGGCGTCGTCGACCTGGGTCCGGACCTGGGTGGCCAACCGACTGCGGATCTCGACACCGCTGCGGCGATGGCCACCGCCCGAGACGCGATCGATCCCGCCGACGACATCCATGCGTCCGCCGACTATCGCCGTCACCTCGCCGGTGTGCTGCTGGACCGGGCGCTGCGCGACGCGGTGGGCCTCCCGACCCAGGAGGTGGCGGCATGACCACCTCGGCCACGTCCGGTGCCGGGCTCGACGAGTCCGTCCACACCGTCAGCCTGATGGTCAACGGACGCCTGCGCAGTGCCACCGTGCCGGCCCGCCGATTGCTCAGCGACTTCCTGCGCCACGACCTCGGCCTGACCGGCACCCATGTCGGCTGCGAGCACGGGGTGTGTGGCTGCTGCACCGTGCTGGTCAACGGCGGCGCCGTGCGTGCCTGCCTCTTGCTGGCCGTCGGCGTGGACGGGATGGAGGTGACGACCATCGAGGGGTTGGCGGCCGCGGACGGCGGGCTGCACCCGGTCCAACAGGCCTTCCACGATCATCACGGCCTCCAGTGCGGATTCTGCACCGCGGGCATGGTCATGAGTGCTTGCGATTTCCTGGCGACCAACCCCGACCCGACGCGCGAGGAGGTGCGGGTCGGCATCAGCGGCAACCTGTGTCGCTGCACCGGCTACCAGAACATCGTCGACGCCGTCGAGGCCGCCGCGGTCGCCGTGCGCGAGTCGGGCATGGACCCGCGGGCTCGATGCCCACGGTCAGAGGCCGGCGATGCCGGTGTCGGGGCGCGAGCACGTGCCGGACTGGGGGCCACCCCCAACGTGTCCGGCACCAGTGGACGTGGGCCCCACGGCCAGGGCGGTCCGGCCCACCACGACGGTGCTGCCGGGGAGGACACGGCCGCCGATGTCACGGCCGGGGACGACTCGGGCGACGCCGGCACGGCCGACGGTGGCGCAGACGAAGGTGGCGCAGACGACGGTGGCGCAGACGACGGTGGCGCAGACGACGGTGGTCTGGGTGATGACGGCGGCGAGGACGGGGCCGGACGATGACGACGAAACTGTTCGGTTCCCCGATCAAGCGCAAGGAGGATCGGCGCCTGCTCACCGGTCTGGGTCGCTACGTCGACGACCTTTCCCACGACGCCTGGGAGGTCGCGATCGTGCGCAGCCCCCATGCGCACGCGACGATCGTGGACATCGACGTGACCGACGCACTCGATGTCGAGGACCTCGTCGCGATCTACACCTACGACGACCTGCCTCCGCGCATGCAGCAGGCCATGCCCCTGCTGATCCCGCACCCCGCCCTGACCGCCCCGCGCACCCAGTTCACGCTCGCCAACGACGAGGTCAACCACGTCGGCGAGGCGATCGCGATGGTGGTTGCCCGCAATCGCTACGCCGCCGAGGATGCCGCCGAGCGCATCCATGTGGACTACGAGTTCCGCACCCCGGTGGTGGGTGTCGAGAAGGCTGCGGCCGCCGCCGACGCCGTGCACTCCCACATCCCCGACAACGTCGCAGCCAACCTGGTCCAGGAGATCGGCGACGCCCGCGCGGCCATCGACGCCGCACCCCACACGCTCGAGTTCCGACTGGACATCGAGCGCTCTGCCTCAACGCCACTGGAGACGCGCGGGGTCTACGCCCGCTGGGATGCGGACGAGGGCCACATGCGGCTGTACTCGTCGACCCAGGCGCCGACCTCGGTGCGGGCGGCCGTCGCCACCATCCTCGAGATGGACTTCCAGAAGGTCGAGTGCATCGCCCCGGACGTCGGTGGGGGCTTCGGCGTCAAGATCATGCATCCGTGGCCCGAGGAGGTCCTGGTGCCGTGGGCGGCCACCCTGCTCGGCCACGACGTCAAGTTCACCGAGGACCGCCGCGAGCACTTCGTCTCGGCCAACCACGAACGCGAGCAGGTCCACCACCTCGAGGTCGGGTTCGACGACGACGGGCGCATCCTGGGGATCGACTTCACGATCCTGCACGACCACGGCGCCTACATCCCGTACGGCCTGATCGTCCCGATCATCACCTCGACCCAGTTCCTGGGTCCCTACGCGATCACCGACTACCGCGTCGAGTTCACGTCGCTGTACACCAACACGGTGCCGGTGACGCCCTATCGCGGTGCCGGTCGTCCCCAGGGCGTGTTCGCGATGGAACGCCTGATGGACAAGGTCGCCGCGGCGCTGGGCAAGGACCGCACCGAGGTACGGGCGGTCAACCTGATCGCTCCCGACCAGATGCCCTACGCCTTCGGGCTGACGTTCCAGGACGGGCGGGACTACACCTACGACTCCGGCGACTTCCCGGCCTCGCTCGCCAAGCTGTTGGACCTGGTCGGCTGGGACGACTTCCCGGCCCGGCAGGAGGCTGCTCGTGCCGAGGGCCGGCTGCTGGGCATCGGCATGGCCGCCTACGTCGAGGGCACCGGTGTCGGTCCCTACGAGGGTGGTCACGTGCTGGTGGAACCGACCGGCAAGGTCCAGGTGGCCACGGGGCTGTCCAGCCAGGGCCAGGGCCACGAGACCGTCTTCGCCCAGATCGTCGGCGACATCCTGGGCGTGCCGATCGAGGACGTCGAGGTCGTGGTCGGCGACTCGTCGCGGATGCAGTACGCGGTCGGCACGTTCGCCTCTCGCGCCGCGGTCATGTCGGGCAACGCCATCGGGCTGGCGGCCAACAAGGTGCGAGAGAAGGCGCTGTCGCTGGCTGCCGACGCCCTTGAGGTGGACCCCGCCGACCTCGAACTGGCCGACGGGCAGGTGCGGGTGAAGGGTGCTCCCGAGACGGGACTGGCACTCAAGATGCTGGCGACGCTGTCGAACCCGTTGCGCTACGCCTTCGACGAGGACGCCACCGCCGCGACCCAGTTCGCCTCGACGCCGGATCCCGACACGCCTCCGGTGCCTGCCGGGTTCGCGCCGGGACTCGAGGGCACCGACTTCTACTCGCCGGTGCGCTCGACCTTCGCCAACGGCATGCACGCCGTGGTCGTGGAGGTGGACCCCGAAACCTCGGCCGTCGAGATCCTCACCTACGCGGTCGTCCACGACTGTGGGAGGTTGATCAACCCGTTGATCGTGGAGGGACAGGTGCACGGCGGGGTCGGCCAGGGGGTCGGCGGGGCGCTGTACGAACGGATGGCGTACGACGAGCACGGCCAACTGCTCAACGCCTCGTTCATGGACTTCCTGATGCCGTACGCCACCGAGGTGCCGGCGACCATCGACATCGACCATCTCGAGACGCCGTCACCGCTGAATCCCCTTGGCATCAAGGGTGCGGGGGAGGCGGGCGTGATCCCGTCGGCCGCGGTGTTCGCGTCGGCCATCGAGGATGCCGTCGGCGTGACGATCGACGCGATGCCCATCTCGCCGTCGCAACTGCACGAGTTGCGACTCGTGCAGGCAGACCAATCCCAGGAGTCGCCATGAAGATCTCCGGTCGCAACACCATCGCCGCTCCGCCGCAGACCGTGTGGGATGCCATCAACGACCCGGCCGTGTTGGCCCGCACCCTGCCGGGATGTGAGTCGATGGAGGTCGTCGGCGACGGCGCCTACAAGGCCACGGTCACCGCAGGCGTCGCCTCGATCCGGGGGACCTACACCGGCACGGTCGTGCTGTCCGACCTCCAGGAGCCGGAGTCCCTGACGTTGGCGGCCCAGGGTGCCGGGTCGGCAGGGACGATCGGCGCGGACGTCGACGTGGTCCTGGAGGAGGAGGGGGACGCGACCGTGGTCGTGTGGGACGCCGAGGCGATCGTCGGCGGCACGATCGGTGGGGTGGGGCAGCGCATGTTGGCGGGTGTCTCCCAGCGGATGGCCGGCGAGTTCTTCGGCAACCTCGAGGACGACATCCTCAATGGCCCACCGGCGGTCGATGTCGCCCCAGGTGGCGAAGCCGACGCTGGTGCCGATCCCCGCGCGACCGGGACGGTGTTCGCCGGGTCGGCAGGTGCCGCGCGTGCCGGTGGCGACGACACTGCTCGACTCGTCGGCGCGTTCCTCCTCGGAGCGGCCGTGGCACTGGTCGGGGTCCTGGTGGGTCGTCGAACCCGTTGACGGTCCCGGCGTGGGCACGTCCTGCGCCAGCTCCGTCCTGCGCCACCTACCATTGGGTCCTTCGTTGCCCCGCAGCCCGTCTCACGTTGGAGGCCAGGGTGTCCAGTACGAGCCACGTCGTGGTGGTCGGCCAAATGGGAGTGGGCAAGTCGACGTTGGCGCAGGGACTTGCCGATGCGCTGGGCAGGAAGCACCTCGACTCGGACGTGTGGATCGAGGAGGCGACCGGCGTGACGGGCCGCGAGGTGGCACGGCGAGACGGCGTCGATGCCCTGCACGACCTGGAGGTGGCAACCCTGGTCCGCCAACTTCGCGAGCCCACTCCGGCCGTCGTGTCGGCGGCGGCCGCGGTCGTTGACGACGAGGCGGGGCGCGATGTCCTCGAGGCACCGGTCGTGGTGTGGCTCGACCTCTCGGTGGAGGCGCTGATGGCGCGACTCGAGCTGGGGCGCCATCGACGGAGGATTGCGGCGCAAGAGATGCGCGTGCTCGATGCCCGCCGTCGGCCCCTTCTCGAAGCCATTGCCGACCACCGCCTCGATGGCGGCCTGGCGCCCGACGAACTTCTGGCACGTGCCCTGGCGGTCCTGTAGATGGACGTCTCCTTCGAGTGCGCAGCTCCGGCCGACGTTGCATGGGCGGTGAGCAGCGACCTGTCGCTGTGGCCGCGCTGGGGTCCCAGCGTGGTCGCGGTCGAACCTGCTGAGGGGACGGTGGTGGCCGGCCTGGAGGGCAGGGTGCGCACGCCGGTCGGGGTCTGGCTCCCCTTCGTCGTTGACACGATCGAGCCCGGCCGTCGCTGGACCTGGCGAGTGGCAGGGGTGCCCGCGACCGGTCACCGGGTGGATGCCGCGACGTCGTCGACCAGTCGACTCGTCATCGAGGTCCCCCTGTGGGCGGCTGCCTACGCCGTGGTGTGCCACGTGGGCCTGCGCCGACTGGCCGGACTGGTCGAGCAACGACACCGGGATGGTTCATGACCCGCAGGTCTGGACCTCGTGTCGCGATCGGACGACGCGACACGGTGCGACCACCTACTCCGCCTCCAGGACCTGCCTGACCGCATCGTCCAGGTCCGTGCGGTCCCTGATGGTGCTCTCGGTGGGGAAACTGGACGTCAGGAAGTGCTGGGCGTAGGGAAAGCAGGCTGCCTCGAACGGTTCAGGGGCCAGGAACGATGCCCCGAAGGTGTTCTCATCGACGGTGACGTCGTCGAGCGGCAGCTGCAGGGCCTGGCGCATCTCGTCGGGGTCGAAGACCAGCCCGAACGGCACCGAGCCGGGGTCCATCAGGCGACCGCCGTAGTCGACCGACAGGTTGCCCTCGATCCACAGGCGTTGTTCGAGCGGCGTCATCGTTGCGGCCTCGAGGCTCGCGACGGTTGCGAGGCGGTTGGTTCCCGAAGCACCGGCCACGTCGATCAGCACCTCGCCCCGGTGGGTGGTCGTGATCACCGAGCGGCTCGTCGTCGCCCCGGAGAAGCCCTGGCCGGGGTCGTAGTTGATCGTGTTGGATTCGTAGTCGCAGATGATCCACGACAGCATGCCGCTTCGCTGGTCCTCCGCGATGACGTACAGCTCCACCCGGCTGCCCCAGAACACCGAGGTGTGGATGTTGAACGCCCCGACGATCCCGCACGGTCGGGCCTCGGTGGTGTCGAAGATCGCGGCGGGGACGAGTTCGTAGTGCGGCGGCAGCTGTCGTCGTGCCGCCGCGACGTCGGTGAGTTCGTAGGTGAGGAAGAAGCAGTACGGCTCGACGACGAACCCGATGGACGGATCGTCGCCGCTGGCGCGATCGACGATGACTTTCTGGATGGCGACGGGCAGGCGGGCGAGCATCTCGGCCCGTTGGTACAGCCGGCCGACGTCACGGGGGCTGACCATCCCCTCCGTGCGTTCCACGAAGCGGTGCAGGTCGCGGGTGTCCATGGGCGCTCCGGCGTCGGCATGCGGCAGCCTACAGACGTCGCCACGACACACGCGTCGTGCGGAGGTGCAGTTGGTCCGTGTCGTGGGCACGGTGACGCGAGCGCCGGTGCGACGGTCCCAGGCGCCGTTCTCGCGCGTCTCGATGCTCGGTCACGCGTGCTGCTCAGTCTCCGAGTGCTGCAGCCGCTGCCCGCCCTGCGGCCCGTCCCGAGAACAGGCAGCCACCCAGGAACGTCCCTTCCAGGGAGCGGTAGCCGTGGTAGCCGCCGCCGCCGAAACCGGCGACCTCGCCGGCCGCGTACAGGCCGTCGAACACCTCGCCCCCCGGTCGCAGGACCTGGCTGTCGAGATTCGTCTCGAGACCACCCAGTGACTTGCGGGTCAGGATGTTCAGCTTGACGCCGATCAGCGGTCCATGGGCAGGATCGAGGATGCGATGGGGCGACGCGGTGCGGATCAGGCGATCGCCGCGGTAGTTGCGCGCGGAGCGAATCGCCGCGATCTGCAGGTCCTTGCCGAAGTCGTTCGCCAGGTCCCGATCGCGCTGCTGGACCTGCCGTCGGACGTGGTCGAAGTCCAGGTGGGGCGCCTCGGTCAGGTCGTTCATCCCCGCCACGAGTGCTTCGAGGTTGTCACGGACCACGAAGTCGACGCCGTGCTCCTTGAATGCCTCGACCGGGCCGGGAGCGTGGTCGCGGTCCAGCGCGCGTTGGGCGACGCCCCGGATGCTCTTGCCGGTCAGGTCGGGGTTCTGTTCCGAGCCCGACAGCGCGAACTCCTTGGTGATGATGGACTGGTTGAGGAGGAACCAGGAGTGGTCGTGTCCGGTGGTGCGCAGATGTGCCAGCGTGCCCAGGGTGTCGTGGCCCGGGAACAGTGGCACGGGCAACCGGGTCCCGTTGCCGTCCAGCCACAATGACGACGGACCCGGCAGGACGCGGATGCCGTGGCCGGGCCAGATCGGGTCGAAGTTCTCGATGCCCTCGACGTAGTGCCACATGCGGTCGCTGTTGACCAGGCTCGCGCCGGCGTCGTGGGTGATGCCGAGCATGCGCCCGTCGACGTGGTCGGGCACGCCGGTCACCATGCGTTGGGGGGGCGTTCCCAGCCGTGACGGCCAGGCCTTGCGGACCAGGTCGTGGTTGCCGCCGATGCCACCGGCCGTGACGATGACGACCGGGGCCGACAACTCGAACGCCCCGACTTCGACGCGCGACGACTTCGCGCCTCGCTCGACCGCGTCATGTTCCAGCACGGCGCCGGCCACCCCCGCAGCAGCGCCGTCGGTGACCAGCAGTTCGTCGACGCGATGGCGAAACCGCACGTCGGCCAGGCCCGCGTCGACGGCCGCCTCGAGTCGCTGCACGAATGGCTCCAGCAGTCCGGGCCCGGTGCCCCAGACGATGTGGAATCGAGGGACGGTGTTGCCCGGACCATCGGAACTGCCCCCGCCGCGTTCGGCCCAGCCGACGATGGGGAAGAACGAGATGTCGCGCTCGAGCAACCACGCCCGCTTCTCGCCGGCGGCCCAGTCGACGTAGGCCGAGGCCCACTTGCGCGGCCAGGCGTCCTCGTCGCGATCGAAGCCGGCGGTGTTCATCCAGTCCGCCATCGCCAGTTCGTAGCCGTCCTTGATGCCCATGCGACGTTGCTCGGGGGAGTCGACGAGGAAGAGCCCACCGAACGACCAGAACGCCTGGCCGCCCAGGGACTGGGGCGGTTCCTGGTCGAGCAGGATGACGCGACGCCCGGCGTCGGTCAGTTCCAGTGTTGCCACCAGTCCCGCGAGGCCACCTCCCACCACGATTGCGTCGGCATCGGTCATGTCCAGGTCCTTCCGTCTCGATGGGCCGCCCGGGGTCCCAGCATGCCGCGGCGGCACCGGTGCTGCGTGCCGTCTGCGGGGCGGCCGCCATGCGAGCCCGGGAATGGGGCGGCCGGGCCGGCCCCGAAGTGTCGCTGGTCGTCGGTTCAGGCTTGCACGGGGACTGCAGCGCGGATGGCGTCCCGGGTCCGGGTGGCCTCGGTGCGAGCGGCAGCCGCGAAGTCCACGCCATTCCCGTCGCTGCCGCCATCGTCGGCATAGAGGATCGCTCGGGACGACGAGACCAACAGTCCCGTGCCTGCCGTGGTCACGCCGTCGCGTACCGACGCCTCGAGGTCACCACCCTGGGCGCCGATCCCCGGCACGAGGATCGGCAGGTCGCCGACGCGGTCACGCACCATTCGCAGTTCCTCGGGTGCCGTCGCGCCCACCACGACGGCGCTGTCCCCGATCGCCTGCCAGCGCGTCGCCACCATGTCGGCCACGCGCAGGTACAGCGGTGTGCCGTCCACCTCGAGTGACTGCAGTTCGTGGGCGCCCGGGTTGGACGTGCGGCACAGCGCGATGACGCCGCCGCGTTGCAGGAACGGCGTCGCCGCATCCGTGCCCAGGTAGGGGTTGATCGTGACGGCGTGGGCGTGGTAGCGATCGAAGGCCTCGATCGCGTAGCGTTCCGCCGTCGACCCGATGTCTCCGCGCTTGGCATCCAGCACCAGCGTCACGTCCGGGTGTGCAGTCCTGATGTGCGTGCACAGCGCGGCCAGTTCCTCCTCCATGCCAAGGGCGGCGAAGTGGGCGATCTGCGGCTTGAACGCGCACACCAGGTCAGCGGTCGCATCGACGATGGTGGTGAGGAAGGACGCGACGGCGGCAGCCCCCGACCCCAGATCGCTCGGGATGCGTGCGGGCAGCGGATCCAGTCCGACGCACAGCATCGAGTCGGTGGCCGCCCAGGAGTGGGCGAGGTGGTCGTGGAACTCGCGCATGTCGTTGCCGAACGTCTTGGTGGGCCGGACAGTGGTGTCGATGGCCGAGTTGGTGGTGTCTGGTTGGTGTCGGCGGTCCTGCCTCATCGGGGCGTGACCTGTGCCCGCCGTGACGCTACTGGTCGCCACCGAGGATGCCGAAGATGCACGGCCGCTGCGGACGCACGAGATGCACGATGACGGAGGAATGCGCGCCTAGGCTGCCAGCCGTCTCGCACAGCCAGCCGGGTTGCGTTCATTTCGAAGGACTTCCCCATGACAGCCGTTGGACAACCGCCAGCATCCCTCAGCACCGTCGTGGTCCTCACCTGGATCGCGGCCGCCCTCGACCTGATCGCCGGAGTCGTCCTGGTGTTCTCCGCCAACAGCGAAGCGATGCAGGCCGCCGCGGGGGAGTCGGCCAGCACCGTCACGATCGTGGGGTGGACGTACGTCGTCATTGGCTTGGTCGTCGCCCTCGTCGCGGTGAAGTTGCGTGACGGGAGTTCGTTCGCGCGGGCGCTCGTGACCGCCCTGATGCTCCTGCGTGTGGCATCCGGCCTGTGGCTGCTGTTCGTCGCCGGCACCCACGGCATGACCGAGGCGCTGGTCACGCTCGTGATCTCGGGCACGGTGCTGTTCCTGTTGTGGACCGGGCCGACCAGCGACTACTTCGCTCGCAACTAGTTCGGGCCCCGATCGACGCCTGACTCGGTCACACCTGACCGCGGTCAGGTGACCCTGCCGCGCAGGTGCGGGGTCCCGTCTGGTCCCCGCAGCCCGAACTCCCAGCCACCGGGTGTGCGTCGGGTCGCGTACTCGACGGTCGAGGGCAGCAGGACCGGACGTTGGAAGACCACGTCGATGGTGGCGGGTCGCGCCAGCGTCCCCAGGCCCGCAAGGGCGGCCGCCTTGGTCCACATGCCGTGGGCGATGGCGCGGGGGAATCCGAACGGTTTCGCGGTCACGGCGCTCAGGTGGATGGGGTTGCGATCTCCCGAGACAGCCCCGTAGCGCCGGCCGATGTCGGCCGGCACCGACCAGCGTGCCGTGGTCGGAAGGCGATCGAGGTCGACGGCATCCGCACCGGTGGGGGAGGCGGTGCCGGTCGTCGTGGTCGAGGCGCCGGTCGATGGTGTGGGTCCGCGTCGCAGGTACGTGCTCGTGGACGCCCACACGATGCGGTCATCGCGGCGGACCTGCAGGGCGGCGTCGAACATCGACCCCTTCGGGTGGCTGCGTTCGTTGACCACGTTCGCGGTCAGGTCGACGCGGGCACCGATCGGGATCGGGTCGCGTGCCACGACCTGGTTGCGCGTGTGGACCAGGCCGAGCAGGTCGTGGGGAAAGTCGTCCCTCGTCATCAACCACACCGACAGTGGGAACCCCAGCACGTGCGGGAACGTCACTGGCACGTCCGAGGACAACCGGAAGCCGCACACGTCGGCATAGTCGGCGACGGCATCCAGCTCGATGGCGACATCGTGCACGACCACCTGTCTGCTCGGCAGGCCAGACCGTCCAGAGGCGGCCCCGGCATCCCGATCGTCGTGCCGGTCGCCGGCACCTCGACTGCCGTCCTGGTCGCCGGAAGCCCCGGAGTCCCCGGCAGGCGCGGTGCCAGCGGGGTCATCGTCGGACTCGGAGGTGTCGCCCGTGCCCGTGGCGGCATCGGAGCGGCTCCGCCACGGCAGCGCGTCCAGCGATGGCAGCACGGCCGTCCCGGCGCGCGCCAGCAGCGGTCCGAGATCGGGCAGTTCGCCCAGTTCGACCACGTCCATCCTCATGCCCCCAACAGGTTCTGGCCGCACACGCGCAACGTCGTGCCGTTGATGCCGTCGGCATCCGACCAGCCCAGGAAGCCGATGGTCTCGGCGACGTCGATCGGCAGTCCGCCCTGCGACAGGCTGTTGAGCATGCGGCCGACCTGGCGCGTGGCAACCGGCATCTGGGCGGTCATCTCGGTCTCGATGAAGCCGGGTGCCACCGCGTTGATCGTGCCGTCGTGGGCGGCCATGTCGTCGGCGAGCGCGGCGACGTGGCCGATGACGCCGGCCTTCGACGTCGCGTAGTTGGTCTGGCCGCGATTGCCCGCGATGCCACTCATGGACGACACGCACACGATCCGCGGTGCGGCACCCAGCACGTCGCCGTCCAGCAGCACCGCGTTGATGGACTCGATGGCGGTGAGGTTGATCGCGAGCACCATGTCCCAGCGCTGCTGGTCCATGCCTGCCATCGTCTTGTCGCGGGTGACGCCGGCGTTGTGCACGACCAGGTCGGCATGGCCATGGCGTGTCGCGACGTGGTCGACGATCGTGGCGCCGGCATCCTCGTCGGTGATGTCCAACTGCAGCGCGCTGCCCCCGATGTCGTTGGCGACCCGCGCAAGGTCGTCGCCAGCGGAGGGCAGATCAACGCACACCACGGTGGCGCCGTCGCGGGCCAGGGTCCGCGCGATCGCCTCACCGATGCCGCGGGCCGCGCCGGTGACGACTGCCACGGTGTCGGCATGGGGTCGGACCAGGTCCGGGGTGGCCCCGGTGGACGGCGCGGACACGGTCAGTCGTTGGCCCGCCACGAATGCCGAACGGCCCGACATCAGGAACCGCAGGGGTGCCGCAAGTCCGGACGCCGCACCGGGCGCCACCTCCACCAGGTTCACGGTGCCGCCGGCGCGCATCTCCTTGCCCAGTGAGCGCGTGAAGCCCTCGAGGCTGCGCTGCGCAGTCTCGGCAGCGGCGTTCTCGGACGTGGCCGGCGGACGACCCAGCACCACGATCCGACCGGAGGCACCCAGTCGTCGGACCAGCGTGTGGAAGAAGTCGTGCAGCGCCACCAGGTCGCCCGAGGTCGCGAGGTCGGACGCATCGAAGACCAGGCCGGCGTAGCGGGGGGTGTCCTCGGGATCGGCAGGCTCGTGGTGGACGTCGAGGCCGACACCGCCGAGCACATCGCGTGCGACCGACGCCAACTCGCCGGTTCCCCCGACCAGGACGGGGCCGTCGAGCGGCGCCTGGCCCGGCTCGTGACGGCGCAGGACGGCCGGCTTGGGCAGGCCGACCAGGTCGATGACGCGTTCGCCGAGGTCGTGGGTGGCGATCCGGGTGTACAGGTCGCTCATGGTCGAGGTCTCCGGTTCGATGTCGGTGTCGATGTCGGTGGCGCGGGGCTCGGGCGCGGGCGCGGGTCGTTGGGCTACTTCTCGATGATGGCCACCAGGCCGTTGCCGCCCGCAGCGCAGACGCTGACCAGGGCGCGACCTCCGTGTTCCCAGTCGTCGCGCTCGGCCAGCAGCGCGGCAGCCGTCGCCACGATGCGCGCACCGGTGGCGGCGAAGGGATGTCCGGCGGCCAACGACGAGCCGGCCACGTTCAGCCGCTCGCGGTCGATCGCGCCCAGTGGTGCGTCCAGCCCCAGCCGCTCACGGCTGAACTCCTCGTCCTCCCATGCCGCCAGCGTGGACAACACGGTGGCGGCGAAGGCCTCGTGGATCTCGTAGAGGTCGAAGTCCTGCAACGTGAGACCGTGGCGTGCCAGCAGGCGCGGCACGGCGTACACGGGCGCCATCAGCAGGCCCTCGTGGCCGTGCACGTAGTCCACGGCACTGGACTCGGCATCGACGAACCTGGCCAGCACCGAAAGGCCGTGGTCGGCCGCCCATTCGGGAGTGGCGAGCAGGACGGCCGCGGCACCGTCGGTCAGCGGCGTGGAGTTGCCGGCCGTCATCGTGCCGGTGTCGCGGTCACCGAAGACGGGCTTGAGGCCAGCCAACTTCTCCATCGAGGAGTCGGGGCGCAGGTTGTTGTCCCGCGCCAGGCCCAGGTACGGGGTCACGAGGTCGTCGAAGAAGCCGCGTTCCCATGCCGCCGCCATGTGCTGGTGGCTGGCCAGCGCCAGTTCGTCCTGGGCGTCGCGCGGGATGTTCCACTCCGCAGTGGTGATGGCCTGGTGTTCGCCCATCGACAGCCCGGTGCTGGCCTCTTCGTTGCGGGGGACCTCGGGTGCCAACTGGCTGGGCCGCAGTTGGCCGAGCAACTTCACGTAGTCGCCGGGGCCCGCTGCTGCCTGGGCCTGCAGCAGGACCTTGCGCAGGTCGTCGTTGACCGCCACGGGGGCGTCGGAGGTCGTGTCGACTCCGCAGCCGATGCCCGCATCGATCTGGCCCACTCGGATCTTGTTGGCCACCGCGACGGTTGCCTCCAGCGAGGTGTCGCACGCCTTCTGGATGTCGAACGCCGGCGTGTCGTCGGCCAGCGCACTGGCCAGGACTGCCTCACGGACGAGGTTGAAGTCACGTGCGTGCTTGAGCACGGCACCTCCGGCAACTTCGCCCAGCGTCTCGCCGGCCAGCCCGGTGCGTGCGACCAGGCCGTCCAGCGCCGCGGTCAGCATGTCGAGGTTCGATGCCCGGGCGTAGGCGGTACCGGAGCGAGCGAAGGGAATGCGGTTGCCGGCCACGATGGCGGCTTCGCGAAGGTCGGTCACGAGCGTTCCTGGGTCGATCTGGACAAGGGGACTGGCCGTGGCGGACCGTGGCGTCCGATCGCGTCCGGCACCCGGCCGGTCCGCGTGGTGGCAGACCGTGCCGTACCGCCAACTGTACGACCTCGCGCGCATCGCTCGACGCGCTGGCGGGCGGGCGCGGCACCGGGGGAGCGGCCGACACGGGCTGGTCGCCGGTCCCGCGTGCCCGGACATGCGCGCTCGACGCGCGGCATCCTCCGACTCCGGTAGTTGACTCGGCTAGCGTGCGGTGCACCGATGGCGGGGACACCTGTCCCGGGATGCCGTGAGGCATCCGACGCGCCACCACCCAGGAGGATGATGTGAAGACCCAGAAGCGACTTGCAGCAGGGCTGCTCGCGCTCGGACTGGTCCTGGCCGGCTGTGCCGGCGACGACGACGGTGACGAGGGTGCCAGCGAGACTGCGACCGAGATGTCCAGCGAGACCGAGATGGCCTCCGAGACCGAGATGGGCTCCGAGACCGAGATGGCCTCCGAGACCGAGATGGGCTCCGAGACCGAGGCGGCGGGCGAGGCGGACAATTCCTTCGTCGGTGTCGACAGCTGTGACGACTACGACGGCAAGATCCAGAGCATCGAGGCGACCGCGCCCAACGAGGTCGTGTTCTCGCTCTGTTCGCCCGACCCCGCATTCCTCCAGAAGGCGGCCTTCGTGCCGTTCGCGATCCAGTCGGCCGAGCACATCGCCGCCACCGATGGCTCCCCGTTGGACGACCCCATCGGAACCGGGCCGTTCGCGATGGACAGCTGGAACCGCGGGTCCGAGCTGACGCTCGTGCGCAACGACGACTACTGGGGCGAGGCCCCTGACTTCTCGACCCTGGTGTTCCGCTGGGGCACCGAGTCGGCGCAGCGCATCACCGAGGTCCAGTCGGGCAACGCCGACTACGCCACGACCCTGTCTGCCCCCGACTACGAGATCGTCGAGGGTGACGACAACCTCCAACTGCTCGAAGACCCGAACCCCAACGTGTTCTACATGGGCTTCACCAACACCTTCGAGCCGTTCGACAACGAAGACGTTCGCAAGGCCATCGCCATGGGCATCGACCGCCAGCGCGTGGTCGACACCTACTACCCGACGGGGTCGGTCGTTCCCGACTTCTTCACGCCATGCACGATCGAGAACGCCTGCGTGGGAGACGCCTGGTACGACTTCGACGCCACGGCCGCCCAGCAGATGCTGGCCGACGCCGGGTACCCGGACGGGTTCGAGACCACCATCTACCTGCGTGACGTGTTCCGCGTCTACCTGCCGGAACCACAGGCAGTCGCACAGGAGCTCCAGACCCAGCTGTCGGAGAACCTCGGCATCACCGCCGACATCCAGGTGATGGAGTCGGGCGCGTTCATCGACGAGGTCTCCGCCGGTGAACTCGACGGCATCCACCTGTTGGGTTGGGGCGCGGACTACCCCCACGTCACCAACTTCCTCGACTACCACTTCAACGGCAACGTCCAGTTCGGTGACCCGTACCCCGACATCGTGGACGTGCTGCTGGAGGGTGCCGCCGAGGTCGACCCGGTCGCCGCCGAGCCGATCTACGAAGAGGCCAACAACCTGATTCGCGAGCACGTCCCGATGGTCCCGATCGCGTCCGGCGCTGCCGCCGACGTGGCCGTCGTGTCGCTCGAGAACGCGCAGTCGCCGCCGTTCGGTGCGCCGCAGTTCAGGACCATGGTGCCCGAGAGCGACACGTTGGTGTTCGTCCAGAACGCCGAGCCGATCTCGCTCTACTGCACGGACGAGTCCGACGGCGAGTCGCTGTCCGCGTGTGAGCAGGTCTTCGAGGGCCTGTACCGCTACACCCTCGACGGTGGCGTGGAGCCCGCGCTGGCCGAGGAGTGCGTCGCCGACGACGCCGGTGTCGTGTGGACCTGCACCCTGAAGGAGGGTGTGACCTTCCACGACGGGTCGGAGTTCGACTCCGAGGACGTCGTCGCGACCTGGGCAGCCGGGATCGACGCGTCGAACCCGTACCACACCGGAAACACCGGTGGGTTCGAGTACTACACCTACCTGTGGGGCGAGCTCATGAACGCCCCCGAGGAAGAGGCCACCGAGGGCTGACCCTCCAGGTGCACCAAGGCGGGCCGGTCCATCATGGACCGGCCCGCCGGCTTGTTCCCCCACGGTGACCACGGGACGGTCGTGCACTAGGGTGGGCCGCGCCCGCCCGAGCTCTTCGCGGGTTCGACGCAGGCACCCGATGCGGGTCCGGTACCGGGCCCGGGCGGCACCGCTGGACTGTTGACACGACTGGACGAGGAGAGCACGTGGGCGCGTACGTGGCCAAGCGCGTGCTCACCGCCATCCCCGTGCTCTTCGGCGTGCTGGTCGCCGTGTTCCTGCTGCCACGAGTCGTGTTCGGCGATCCGTGTCGCGCTGTGCTCGGGCCGCGCGCCACGGAGGCGTCGTGCGAACAGTTCCGCGAGGCGAACGGTCTCAACGACACCATCTGGGAGCAGTTCGTCACCTACATGGGTGGCGTGGTCCAACTGGACTTCGGGGAGTCCATCAAGTTCTCGCGCCCGGTGACCGAGGTCCTGCTGGAGCGGCTGCCGCTGACGATCGAACTTGCGGTGCTGGCGCTGACGCTGGCCATCCTGGTCGGTGTCCCCCTGGGCATGGCCGCGGCGCGTTGGCACAACTCTCCCGTCGACGTCGCGACCATGGGATTCGCCAACGTCGGCGTCTCGATGCCGATCTTCTGGCTTGGCCTGATGCTGTCCTACCTGTTCTCCGTGGTGCTCGCCGACACCATGTTCGCGTTGCCGCCATCGGGCAGTTTCTCTCCGGGCGCCACGCCCGAACCGTTCTACGAGGTCTGGGGGTGGGACGTCACCAACGCCACGTTCGGTGATGGGTTCCTTGAATTCGTGGCTGGGTTCGGCCTGTTCAACGCGCTCATCTCCTTCCAGTGGGCGGGGCTGTGGGACGGCATCCAGCACCTGATCCTGCCGACGATCGCCCTGGCGACGATCCCGATGGCCGTCATCGCGCGCATGACCCGTTCCTCGCTTCTGGACGTGCTGTCGCAGGACTACGTGCGGACGGCGCGGGCCAAGGGCGCGCGCGAGCCTCGCGTGGTTCGGCGCCATGCCATGCGCAACGCGATGCTGCCGGTGGTCACGATCATCGGCCTGCAACTGGGGGCGCTGCTGGGTGGCGCAGTGCTGACCGAGACGATCTTCGGGCTGGCAGGCATCGGGTCGGCCCTGTTCGACGCCATCGACACGCGCGACTTCCCGATCGTGCAGGGCTTCACGGTCGTGATCGCCTCGACGTACGTGATCGTGAACCTGCTGGTGGACATCTCCTACGGGTACCTCGACCCGCGTGTGAGGTTGAAGTGAGCGAACCCATCTACGGACCGGGCGACGTCGGCGCGTCCGAGACGCTTGCCGGTGAGGCGAGCCGCGAGGCGCGGCGTGAACAGGAGGACGCCCGCCGCAATGCCGGGTTCGACGGCGTCGACCTGGTCGACACGCCGGACGAGTTGTTGGCCGAGCCCGCCTCGACGTGGCGGTTGGCCGCGCGCCGGTTCCGCCGTCGCAAGTTGGGCATGCTGGGACTGTTCATCGTCGTGACGCTCACGCTGCTGGCGATCTTCGCCCCAGTCATCGCACCCTACGACCCGCTCGAGCAACTGGACCGCACCGAGGACGTGCAGCGGCGGGATCCGCCCTCGCGCGAGCACATCATGGGGCTCGACTCCAACGCGCGCGATCTGTTCTCGCGCATCGTGTACGGGGCGCGACTCAGCCTGCCGCTGGGCGTGTCCATCGTCCTGGTCGCGATCATCATCGGGGCCAGCATCGGCGCCATCGCGGGGTACGCGGGGGGGTGGTTGGACAACGCCCTCATGAGAGTCATGGACGTCATCCTTGGGTTCCCGGCGCTGCTGTTGGCCATCGCCATCGCCTACGTGTTGGGCAACGCCATCCAGTACGTCCTGATCGCCGTCGCGGTGGTGACACTGCCGCAGTACGCGCGGGTGATGCGTGCCAGCGTGCTGTCGATCAAGGAGGTCGACTACGTGGCGGCTTCGGAGGCGCTGGGGGCGTCACGACGACGGATGTTGACGACCAGGATCCTGCCCAACGCCCTCACGCCGCTGGTCGTGCTGGGGACCCTGGGGATCGCCGGTGCGATCCTCGAGGCGGCCGCGCTGGGCTTCCTGGGCCTGGGTGCCCAGCCACCGACCCCGGAATGGGGCCAGATGCTGGCCCAGGAGTACACACTGCTGCGGACGTCGCCGCACCTGGTCATCTTCCCCGGTCTCGCGATCATGATCACCGTGCTGGGGTTCAACCTGCTCGGCGACGGGCTGCGCGATGCCCTCGACCCCAGCCTCAACGACTGAGACGCCATGGCCGACCCGACGAACCGACCCGACCAGCCCGGTGGGATCACCATGACGGTCGGGGATCCTCCCGGCGATGGCTCCGTGTTGGACGAGCCGATCGTCGACCTGCCGGGTGCCGACGTCTCCGAGGCGGTCCCGCCGCGTCGTCGCGATCCCGATGAGACGCCGTTGCTCGACGTCGTGGGCCTGCGGACCTACTTCCACACCCGCAACGGCACGGTGCAGGCCGTCGACGGCGTCGACCTGTCGGTGTGTCGCGGGGAGGTGCTGGGCGTGGTCGGCGAGTCCGGTTGTGGCAAGTCGGTGACGTCGCTGTCGGTGCTGGGGCTGGTGCCCTACCCCGGCGAGATCACGGAGGGGACGGTCACCTTCGACGGCCAGGAACTGACCGCGATGGGCCAGAAGCAACTGGCGAAGTTGCGTGGCGATCGCATCTCGATGATCTTCCAGCAACCCACCTCCGCCCTCAATCCGGTGTTCCGCGCGGGCAAGCAGATCGAGGAGGTCTACCAACTCCACCGCGACTACCCGGAGGACGAACGCGCCACGCGTGCCGTCGAGATGCTGCGACGGGTGGGCATCCCCGACCCCGCACGGCGCGCAGAGGCCTACCCCCACGAACTGTCCGGTGGCATGGCGCAACGCGTGATGATCGCCATGGCGCTGGCGTGCGAGCCCGACCTGTTGATCGCCGACGAACCGACCACGGCGCTGGACGTGACCATCCAGGCCCAGATCCTCGACCTGGTCCGCGACCTCGTGGCCGAGTCCGACACTGCCGTGATCATGATCACCCACGACCTGGGTGTCATCGCCGAGATGGCCGACCGCGTGGCGGTGATGTACGCCGGGCAGGTCGTCGAGGAGGCCGACGTCATCACCCTGTTCGAGGATCCACGCCACCCCTACACGCAGGGGTTGATCGGCTCGATGCCCGTGCTGGGCGACATTCGTGACGATCTCGACACGATTCCGGGTGTCGTGCCGACGCTGGTCGATCCCGGCGTTGGCTGCCGCTTCGCTGCCCGCTGCCGGTCCCGGATCGAGTACGGCCTCGAAGAGTGCACCCGGGTCGACCCCGAGCTGTTGCCCGTTGCCGGTGGGAGCGTGGACCAGGTGGTGCGGTGCTTCCTGCACCACGACGTGGACGGGAACCCACGCGAGTTGTCACCCCTCGAACCCGGCACCGTCGATGCGCCGACGTCCGCCGACGCGGGCGCGCGCGGTGGCGACGACGAGGCCGTCGGGCGTGGCGACGCGATCGGACGCGGTGACGCTGTCGGGCGTGACGATCCGACCCGGGATGGGGGCCTGTCGTGACGGACCAACCGGCCACGAGTGCACACGGGAGTGCAGCAACCGCCGCGAACTCCGCGGCAGCGCCGCTCGTCGAGTTGCAGGGCCTCACCAAGGTGTTCCCCGTCACCGGTGGCTGGCTGCAGCGCCAGGTCGGCGAGGTCCGTGCCGTCGACGGCGTCGACCTGACGATTCGCAGGGGCGAGGCCATGGGCCTGGTCGGTGAGTCGGGGTGCGGCAAGACCACGTTGGGCCGGATGCTCGTCAGGTTGCTCGAACCGACGTCGGGGACGATCACCTTCGACGGCCGAGACGTCACGCACGACCAGCCCAAGGATCTCGGACAGTTCCGCCAGGACGTCCAGTTCATCTTCCAGGATCCGTTCGCGAGTCTCGATCCGCGGTCGCAGATCGGCCACTCGATCGGGGAGGGGTTGCGCATCCACGGGATCGGCGACCGGGCAGAACGTCGGCAGCGGGTGCGTGACATCCTGGAACTCGTCGGGCTGAAGCCCGAGCACGCCGATCGCTACCCGCACGAATTCTCCGGCGGCCAACGCCAACGTGTCGGGATCGCCCGAGCGCTGATCCTGAAGCCACGCCTGGTGATCGCCGACGAACCGGTGTCGGCGCTGGACGTCTCGGTGCAGGCCCAGGTGCTGAACCTGCTCAAGGAACTGCAGTCCGAACTCGACCTGACCCTGTTGTTCATCGCCCACAACCTTGCGGTCGTCGAGCACGTGTCGAACCGGGTGGCCGTGATGTACCTGGGGCGCGTCGTCGAGGTCACGGATCGTGAATCGCTCTATCGCAACCCGACGCACCCCTACACGCAAGCCCTGTTGTCGGCGATCCCGATTCCCGATCCGCGCCGGCGCCGGCCCCGCGTCCTGCTCGAGGGCGAGATCCCGTCACCGCTCAACCCGCCGAGCGGGTGCCGCTTCCACCCGCGGTGTCCGATTGCCGAACCGGGGCTGTGCGACACCGATGACCCCCCGCTGATGGGCGTGCCGGGTGATCGGGACCACGAGGCTGCCTGCTGGGTGCGTGCCGGCGATCGGGCCGCGCGCACGTGAACGGTGGCCCGGCGACCGGAGACCCGATCGCGAACCCCGTGAGCCGTGTCGGGGACGAACGGGGGTGATGCCCCAGCTCCCGTGCCCATGGCGTAGGCCACCATGGCGGGTGAGGGTTGGCCAGTCTCGGCCGCCACGTCCGATTTCGACGAAGGTGCACCACATGGCCGCCACACCACTTGTCCGTACGCGCGATGACCGCCTGATCGCCGGGGTCTGTGCCGGCCTGGGCAACCGTTTCGGCATCTCGCCCTGGTTGGCGAGGTTCCTGTTCCTGTTCGTCCCCGGTCCGAACGTGATCATCTACATCGTGCTCTGGGTCATCATGCCGGAGGAGGGCGTGGTCGAGTAGGACGACCATGGCAGGGACGCTCGGCAAGGGACGTTCAGCCGAGCAGGGGCCCGCGTGGACGCGGCAGTTCGCGCTCGATCACCGCAGCGAGGTTGTCCAGTGTGGCCAGCGTCAGGCCCCACACGGTGCGGTGTTGGTGGCGGATGCCGGCGAAGGGTCCGACGAGCCGATGGAAGTGCCGCACGGAGTTGGTCCGGTCGAACAGGTGGGTCAGCGGGATCCAGACCACGGCGGCGACTTCGGCGGGCTCCGGGGTGGTGGCCGGACGTCCATCGACGACGTGGACGAACGTGGCGACACGACCGGGACGCCGGGGTGAGCGCAGGTCGTCGAGTCTTCCGACGGCCGTCGGCAGGTCCACCCCGACCTCCTCGAGGGTCTCGCGTCGGGCCGTGGCCGCCAGGTCGACGTCCTCGGGATCGCGCTTGCCGCCCGGCAGGGCCATCTGTCCGGACCAGCGGTCGCCGGCCCGACGAACGCGCTCGATGAACAGCACGTCGGCCTGCCCGTTGCCGGCCGTGGCCAGCACGAGGGCCGTCGCAGCCGTCCAGGCCTGGTCGAGTGGGTCGACGTCGGGTTCGTGGGCGGCCACGGCAGCCACGACGTCGTCGACGGTGAGGTGGTCAGCAGCGGAGGCGTCGGTCATGGGGCAATCGTAGAACCCTGACGACACCGGCCTCGGGTCAGTCCACGTCGGTCGGGGAGCCCTGGCGCTGCGCGTCGGCCAGTTCCGCCACCCGAGCCAGGTTGATGGCCCAGCCGACGCCGAACGTCCGACCTGTGAGCAGGCGGGGGTCGTCCGGCGCCCACCACGACGCCTTGAGACCGGCCATCGTCGGGGGACGGAAGTCGTAGGGAACGATTCCCCCCAATTCGCCGTGCCAGTCGCGCTCGTCCGCCGGCTTGCCCAGTTCGCTGGCCACGGCTGCGACGACCAGTCCCAATCCGATCCAGGTCAGCAGTCTTCGCAAGGTCTTCATGTTCATCCCTCCAGTGGTCGTGGGCGCGGATGCAACCACACCACCTTTGCGCGGGCAACGGTCGCGCCGCGCCGAGGGACCCGCCTGGCACGGCGGGTCAGAAGCACGCCGACCCCGTCGAGACAGTGCCGTCCGGGCAGGTCGCACCGGTCCAGGTGAAGACCCGGGCGGTGTAGGCGCCCGTCGCATCGGCCCCCAACATGTTGGCGCGGTACAGGATGGCGCCGTTGTCCCAATCGTCGTACGTGATGAAGTCGGCATTGCGCAGGTCGGCGTTGCGCAGGTCGGCAGCGGTGAGGTCGGCCCCGGAGAGGTTCGCCCCCGCGAAGATGACACCCTCCATGCGTGCGTTCGCGGCGACTGCGTTCAGGAGTTTGGCGCCACTCAGGTCAGTCCTGCGGGCATACGCGCTCGACAGGTCTGCGTTCGACAGGTCAGCCCCGATCATGCTGGCACCATCGAGGCTGGTTCGGACCATCGTTGCATCGACGAAGTCTGCGCCGTAGGCGTTGGCCTCCAGGAGGTAGGCGTCTGTGAGGTCAGCCCGCGACAAGTTGCTTCGCGACAGGTCGGTCAGCGCGAAGCTGGTCCCCACCAGGGTGGTGTCGGTGAGGTCGGCGAAGCGCAACACGGCGTTGACCACGTAGGCGCCGCTGAGGTCGCTGCCCCCAAGGTCTGCGGACTCCATCCGGACCCGTTCCATGTCAGCACCGACCAGCGTCGTGTCTGAGAAGGTGGTGGATGCCAGGTTGATGTACGAGATGTCGGCGTTGGTCAGGTTGGCACCGACCAGGCTGGCGCCACCGAGATTCGAGCCGACGAGATGCCCCCCGAGGATGGCGTTGGTCAGGTCAGCGCCGCCGAGGTTCGTCCGGGCGAAGTTGGACTTCGTCGCGACAACGCCGACCAGGCTCGCGCTTGCGAGAGTCGCATCGGCCAACGTGGCCCCGGTCAACGTGGCGCCGTCGAGCGTCGCGATGACCAGGATCGCACGCGACAGGTTCGCCCGAGCCAGGTTGGCGCCGCTGAGGTCGACCCCGGCAAGGTTGCGGTCGGCGAGCTGGCACCCTTCGAGGTCGGCACCCGGTGCGATCAGCGGGTTGCCGGTGCGGCAGTCAACGCCGTTGTACAGGTCGGGTCGCTGTCCTCGCGTCACCTCCAGATCGTTGCCGATCGTGTCGCCGTCAATGTCAGGGTCGCACGCGTCGCCGACTCGATCCCGGTCCAGGTCGTCCTGGGCGGGGTTGGGGACGAGGGGGCAGTTGTCCCGGTCGTCGGTCAGACCGTCGTTGTCGTCATCGTCGTCCGTGATGTCAGCTTCGCCGTCACCGTCGGTGTCGGTCAGGCAGTCATCGGGCGAGGTTGATCCGGTGCCCAGGGTGAAGGTGCCGGCGGGGCAGTCGGTGGGGCCGGTTGCGCCGGTGGTGTCGACGTAGGTGCCCGGTGGGGCGGCGGTGCATTCGGTGGCGCCGGGGAGGTCCGAGAACGTGCCCACGGCACAGTCGGTGGCCGTGGTGGCCCCGGTGGTGGCGACATGGGTGCCCGCTGGTGCCGGCGTGCAGGCCACGCTCGCTGGCTGGTCCGCGAAGGTGCCGGCGGGGCAGTCGGTGGGGCCGGTTGCGCCGGTGGTGTCGACGTAGGTGCCGACGGGGGCGGCGGTGCATTCGGTGGCACGTTCGGTGTTGGACCAGGTGCCGATGGGGCAGTCGGTGGGGCCGGTTGCGCCGGTGGTGTCGACGTAGGTGCCCGGTGGGGCGGCGGTGCATTCGGTGGCGCCGGGGAGGTCCGAGAACGTGCCGATCGGGCACTCTGCCTGAGTGGTCGAATCGGCAATCGGCACGAAATGGCCCGGTTGGGCAGGGCTGCAGGTGAACGTCCCGAACGAGCCAGCCGGGCATGACACGGCACGGGTCGGGTCGAGCGGGTGGGCATCGTCGTCGTCGGCAACCCCGTCGTCGTCGTCGTCGTCATCGCAGGCGTTGCCCGCGCTGTCGCCGTCGGTGTCGACCTGGTCGGGGTTCGGAACTGCTGGGCAGTTGTCCGTGATGTCCACGATGCCGTCGAGATCGAGGTCGACCAGGACCGGCGTGCAATCCTCCCCGAACTCGTGGCCGGGCATGCCCGGGACTGGCGTGCCGACCTCGCCATCCAGTTCGTGGCGGCCGTGTCCTCGCTCGGCCCCTCGAGCATTCATCGCTTCCATGACCCAGCCGCCACCGCCACCGTCGAAGTGGCACCATTGCAGGAGATCAGGTGGCGACGCCCCCGCTGTGGCGGCCTGGGCCACGACCAGCATCACGACGCTGATGGCGGCCACCATCGTCCGAACGAATCCTCGGGTGCTCATCGGTGTCCTCCTGGACCCATCTTCCGAGGTCCGTCTGGTGACACGACCTCGCGCGGCGGGAGCGTAGAGACCATACGCCAGTCCTGAAGCCTGGATGTACGTCATTTGGCGTACATCGCGACGCGCACCGAGGTGCACGCTCGGACCTTCAGTTCGCGGGCTGCGACGACCGCCAGTGCCGTGTACGTCATTTGACGGATGCCCGTGTCGAAGGGGGCGGGCATCCTCATGGCAACGCTCGGGAGAAGGAACGAATGGCGTGAGTGCAGGGGTGTCGACACTGGTGGGACGGGCAGCGCGATGGTCGTTGGCCGTGCTTGCCGTGTGCCTGCTCCTGCCGCTGTTGCCCCCGGCAGTGCAGCAGGCCGCGACGGCTTCATCCTGGACGACGGCAGGGCCGCCAGCCCCTGACGTGACTGCCCCGACTCCCGCCGAGCTTGCCTCGATCAGCCGCAGTGCACGAGCGTTCTGGAGCACTGCCCTGCCCAGGCTCGCATCCAACGACCAGCGCCTCGTCGCTGCGTCGACCACGGCTGCAACCGCCGAAGTCGAGCCACTGGATGATGCCACCCTGGCCGGGGCCCTGGACGAGGCCGTCGCCGCTTGGTCGTCGGCCGGCCACGACGTGCCAGCCGTGTCCGCACGGGTTGGCGACCTGCCCGGCAATGACCTGGGACGCACCGATGGCACGACCATCACCATCGACCCCACGGCAGCCGGCCACGGCTGGGGTGGGGACGGCATGGATCTTGCCACCGTCGTGCGCCACGAACTGGGCCACGTGCTCGGCTACGACCACGGCGCGGGGGTCATGGCGACGACTCTGGCGCCGGGAGCCAGCCACCACGACCTCCCTGCGGCCGAACACGCCAGTGCGGGTGGCGCCGGGGGCACCGCCGGCGACCTTGACGAGTCCCATGACCATGACGAGACTGAAGCTCCCGTCGAGGTTGAGGGTGATGGTGACGGCCATGGGGCCGCCGAAGGCACCGAGGAACCCGCCACGGGACAGGAGGCGGTCGCCGTGCCAGCCGTGGATGGCGACGACGAGCCGATCGATGGCGAGACACCCGATGACGATGGTGCGGCGCCTGCCGATCCGTCGACCGATGGCGACGCGGGGACGGATGGCGATCCGTCGACCGATGGCGACGCGGGGACGGATGGGGGCGCGTCTGCCGATGGTGCGCAGGACGTTCCGCTCCCAGACGGGGCGGAAGTGGACGTCGAGCCGGCCGAGCTCGGTGATGGGGCACCGGCCGCTGGAGATGACGAGGTCGGCCAGGCAACTCGTCCGACGGCGTGGGCCATGGAGGACGGCGTCGCCGTGGCACGATTGGGATCCGGGGGTGCCCTGGACCATGTCCTGCGGATCGAGGGGACGCGCCTGGCACTGGTCAGCGGGGATGGGACCATGGACCTCGCCCCCGAGTCGGTGTCCCACCGCGTCGTCGGTGGCGACGGAGACGACGTGGTGCGCGTCGACGCGTCCGTGGTCGCGGCCGGAATCGTGGTCCAGGTCGACGGTGGCCTGGGGCACGACCGACTTGTGGGTCCGACGGGTGACGTGGACTGGACGATCTCCGGGTCGGGCGCCGGACGGTTCGCCACGGTCGGCTTCGACGGGTTCGAGGACCTGTCCGGGGCAGCCGACAACCGTGACACGTTCTTCTTCGAAGCTGGCGGGACGCTGGCCGGAGTCGTCGACGGGGGCGTCGACGGCCACGACACCCTGGTGGTGGCCAGTGGCAGCTTCGGCCGAGTCGTCTACGCCGTCACCGGGCCGACCAGCGGGACCGTGCGTCGCGACGACGACCTGGTCACCTACACCGGCCTCGAACCGACGGTCGACACCACCGGTGGCCCCAAGGAGTTCGACGGCACCGGGATCAGCGAGACCATCACCATCCGTACCCAGGGCACCAGCCTGTACGTGGACATCGGCATCGGCGAAGACCTCGAACTGACGAACCCGGCAGCCGTGACCAGCCTGACGGTTCGTGCCGGCCTCGGCAACAACACGATCCGGATCGAACTTCTCCCAGCCACGTTTGCCGGGGCGCTGACGATCGATGGCGGCATCGGCGACGACACCGTCGTGTTCGCCTCCAACCTCGCCCTGGCTGGCTCGGCCGTGACCGTGGACGCCGAAGCGATCGTCGTCGAGTCAGGCGTGACCATCGACACCCGTTCGCGCGACGCCACCGGCGCCACGGTCGGCGACTCCGGTGCCATCACCCTGCGCGGCGAGCACGTCACCCTCACCGGTGCATCCATCCAGGCAGGAGCCGACCCTGCATCCGGCCACGCGGCAGGGGACGTCACCATCGCGGCTGCTCGCACGGCCGTGCTGGAGGTGACCGGCTTCCTGCCGATCGACCCCAGCGTCAACACCGCCAGTGTCGACATCGCGAACTCCACCGTCAACGGTGGCACGGTCAGCATCACGGCCGCTGCCGAGGACGGGACCTTCTGGGGCACTGTCGGCGACGTCGGCGACACCTGGTTGGCAAGCCTGGAGGACCTCATCGGGCAGGTTCCCGGGCTCAGCCTGAGCGCGCTGACCGGCATCGGCGGCCAGATCTCGGTTCGCTACGCCACGGCCACGGTCAACCTCACCGATGCCACGATCACGGCCGCCGGTGACGCCGAAGTGGGAGCCACGGCCTCCACCGATGCCTCCATCCACACCGTGTCGTTCAACGGGGTGGCGGCCAGTGGCGCGTTCGCGATCTCGATCGCCTACGGGCAGGCCTGGTCCACGGCCACGACCACCATCGAACGCTCGTCGATCATCGCAGTCGGAACGGTCACGGTGTACTCGTCCGCAGCGACGAACGCGTTCGTGAAGGCGCGGACGGCAGCCAACTCCGGCCCGACCTCGTCGGGGGACGCCCGAGCCATCGCCATCGCCATCGCCCACACCAAGGAAGTCGCCCACACCATCGTGTCGGCCGGGTCCGAGGTGAGGTCACTCGAACACAGCGTTGCGATCACGGCCGACGGCGAGGTGACCAACTTCGCGTGGGCGCAACCAAACGTCTCCGACAGCGGGACCCTGGCGATCGCCTTCGCGTTCGACTTCGACATCGCCGACGTCAAGACCGTCGTCGACGGCCGGGTCGATGCCGCCGGCGGGATGGACGGCACCTTCAGCGCCAACAGCGATGTCGACTACACCGCGAACACGATCCGCATCCTCGGCCACGGGTTCGCGGACGGCGAGGCGGTCGGCTACTCACCCGGCTCGGTGGCAGTGGCGTTGGGGGACGTGGAGGCCCCGCCGATCAGTGGTCTCGACGAGCCCGAGATCACCTGGTACGTCCAGTACGTCGATGCCGACACCGTCCGCCTGGCGAGGGCCCCGACGATCGCCCTCGACTACGTGCCGCCAACGGGACCGACGTCGACGCACCGGTTGTCCACGCTGGCGTCCCTGGCGATCGGTTCGGTCACGACCGCGAACGACACGCTCGCCTTCGCCAGCCCGCACGGATTCTCCACCGGTGATGTCGTCACCTACATCGGCTCGGCCGCCAATGCGGGCGGCACCCTCGGGCCCGCGATCGGCGGCATGACGACGGGCACCGTGTACGTCGTCGAGGTGGTGGGTGCGACGACGATCCGCTTGCGGGAGGTCGGGGGTGGGCTGGTGGACCTCACGACGGGAACGGGTGGCTGGACGCATGAGTTGGTCCGCGAGGTGGCACCGCTGACGTTCGATCCGGGCACCGCCGTCGACGCGCTGCGCAACAGCCTCGACTTCGCCACGCCCCACGGGCTCTCCAACGGCACGGCGGTCGTCTACCGAACCGACGCCGCCCGATCGACCACCGTGCCCCTGGGTCCGGTGCGGTTCACGACGGGCCTCATGGTCGTCAACGACACCACGCTGACCGTGGCAGGCGATCACGTCGCATCGATCCAGGTCGGCAAGGCCGTCACGTTGGCCGTGACCGGCGGGACGGTCATGGCACAGGTCGTGTCGGCCACCCACGACGCCGCCACCGGACTGACCACGGTGGTGGTGGACCTGCCGATCCTGGCCGGAGTTGCCTCGATCGCCGAGGCGCGCTTCGACAACGACTTCATGGTCGTGGTTCCCGACGCCCCGATCGGTGACCTCGAGGACGGCGGGTTGTACTTCGTCGTCGTGGTGGATGTCGACACCATCCGCCTCGTGGCAAGCCAGGCCGCCGTGGCGTTGGCCGCGCCGGTGGACCTTGCCATGGCCGACGACCTGGACGGGACCGGACTGGGTGACGATCACGCCCTGTCGACGTCGGGGTGCACGGCCGGCGTCTGCATCCTTGCCACGTTGTCCGCGACCAACGCCATCAACGCGGCGTCGGAGATCAGTGACCCCTCCAGTCCGGCCGCCAGCATCGCCGGCGGGTTGACCGGGGGATTCGGCAATGTCGACGAGATGATCGGCGCCATCGCGGCCATCGGCCAGCTTGCCACCAAGAAGTCGGCCACCGTGCCGACCGGCAGCAGCCAGACCTTCCAACTCGCCGGTGCCGTTGGCATCAACTACCTGGTCCACACCGTCGACGTGATCGTTGGGTGCGACCATCTCGTGACTCCCGGCTGCACGAGCCACGCCCAGATCACCTCGGCGAGTGGCATCGAGATCGCCGCCAGCATCGAGCAGGCCGCCCAGGTCGCCGTCACCAGCGGGGCCACCAGGTGCGACACCGGGACCAACGGGTCCTGCACCGCTCCTGCCGGTTCCGGCAGTGGCACCACGATCGGCGTCGCGATCGCGGTCGGTCTCGGACTGTTCACCAACACGGCACGGGTGACGGTCAAGGACGGCGCGAGCCTGGACGCCCACGACGGGATCGTCATCGACAGCGCCGTCGCCTACGGGTTCCTGCTGGCCAACCCCCTCAGCGCAATCAACCCGCTGGACTACCTGCGCAACACTGGCCCGGACGGCTGGGCCTACTTCAACGACGGCACGCTCGGGTTCTCCTCCAACCTGTTCAACACCTGGGTGATGACCTCGGCCAGCGAGTCCGACGTCTCGGGCGGCGTGTCGTTCGCACTCAATTCCTACACCAACACGGCCACGGCCACGATCGCAAGCGGCGCCCGGATCAACCAGTCCACACTGCCGACCTACACCAGCGGTGACCAGGGCGTGGATGTCTCGGCAGGCATCACGATGAACTTGATCGGCATCGTGGGGGTCGGGGGCCTCAGCCTGAGCATCAGTGGCGGCATCGGGTCCTACGAGAGCGTGCGGGACGCGGCCAAGCAGGGGGCCGGCCGCGGCGGGCAGGCCCTCGAGGGCATCAAGTCGCTGGTCAATCCCTTCGGGGCCGAGGGCGGCAAGGCCGGCATCGGCGCATCCATCCTGGTCGAGGTGTTCAGCAACACCGCGCGGGCGGCAATCGAGTCCGGGGCCGCGATCCGTGCCGGACCCGGCGGCCTCGCCGTCACCTCCACCACCGACATCTTCACCTTCGCCCTGGCCCAGGCGGGCGGCAAGGGCAGCACTCTCGGCCTCAGCGGTGCCGTCACGGTTGCCGACCTGACCAACACCACCACCGCCATCATCGGCTCCGGCGCCCGGGTCACCAGCGGCGGCACCCTGAGTGTCGACGCCCACGACACGCTCGACCGGATCGCCATTGCCGGGGCCGTGTCCGCCGCAAAGCAGATCGGCGCCGGAGTCTCGATCGGCATCAACCTGGTCGACCGCTCGACCGTCGCCGCCATCGGCGGGTGGGACCCCGTCACGGCGACAAGGATCGACCCGTCGCTGCCAGCCCCTGCCAGCCCCGTCGTGATCACCGTCGCCGACGACGTCACCATCGCGGCCACGTCGGACGGCAGCATCGTCGCCGTGGTGCTGGGCGGGGCGATCGCCGGCGTCAACGCCGGGGACACGAACCCCCAATCCACCAGTTCCCAGCCCAGGGGCTTCGACCTGTCGGCCGCCGTGACGGTCTCGGTCGGCGTCAACATCGTCGAGCAGAACTCCGTCCTGGCCTACGTGGACGACGTCGACGTCACGACTGGCGGGGCCATCGCCGTCGGCGCCACCACGATGCCCGAACTGCTGGCCATCGTGGTTGCCCTCGCGGTCAAGATCGACAAGCCCTCGGGCAGCACCGCCAGGTCCGGAGGATTCAGCGTCGACTTGTCGATCGCCGGGGCTGTGGCCGTGAACGAGGTCGATGACGACGTCCGAGCGTTCGCCTCCGACACGACCCTGCGCGGCGCCGATGTGAGCGTCGCTGCCATCCACACCAGTTCCGTCGACGCCGATGCCGGTGGCGTGGCCATCATGGCCTTCATCGGCAGCAAGCCCGGCACGCTCTCGGCGGCCGTCGGCGTCTCGGTCGCCATCAACACCATCGTGGCCCACGTGACCGCCACCCTGGACGGGGCCGCCGTCCATGCCACCGGTGCCGTCGCGGTGACCGCCTCGGCCGCACCCACGATCCAGGCACTGACGATCGCGGGGGCGATCAACGTGGTGGTCGGTGGGGGCTCGGGCTCGGCAAGTTCGGGTGCGACACTGGCGCTGACGGGCGGTGGCGCCGGTTCGGGCAACGTCGTCGTCTCGACGGTGAAGGCGCGAGTCCAGGACGCGACGGTCAACGCCGGCGGCGACGTCACCGTCACGGCCGACGACACCTCGACCATCACGGCCGATGCCGGCGGGGTCGCGATCGCGGTCACCGTGGTGCCGGGTTCGGGCGGGTCGGGGGCGGACTTCCTGGTCGGGATCGGCGTGGCCGTCAACCGCATCGGTCGCGGTGACACCGACACCGGCAACCAGGTGTCGGCCATCGTGCGTGGATCGACCGTCGACGCGGGTGGTCGGGTCCGCGTGGCCGCCACCTCCTCCGCCACGATCGATGCACTGACCTTCGGGATCACCGTCGACATCGACGTGTCCAGCAGCAGCGGACTGGGTGTCGACGGCAGCCTCGGCGGATCGTTCAACACCATCCACGAGAGCCGCACACTGGCGACGATCGACCAGTCCAGCACGGTCACGGCCGACCAGCACGTCGAGGTCCACGCGACGGACACGTCCACGATCGAGGCCGACGCCGGTGGCTTCTCCTTGGCCCTCGCCATCGGTGACGGCAGCGGCCTCGATGCCTCGGTCGGTGTCGGTGTGGCCATCAACTTCATCGGTGGGACCGGCGACGGCGACCGCGGTGCCGTCACCGCGCTGATCGATGCCTCGACGGTCACCGGCGGCACGGGCGTGTCCGTCGTGGCCACCTCGACCCAGGTCATCGACGCGCTCACGCTGGGAGGGGCGTTGAACGGCCAGATCGGCGGTGGCAGCGGGGTCGAGCTCGCCGGTGGCGGTGCCGGGGCGAAGAACACCATCAGGGTGGACGTACTGGCAACGATCCGGGGCTCCAGCACTGCAGGTGGCCCACGCGCCGTCGTCACGGCCACGACCGGGTCGGTGCGGGTCGAGGCCAGCGATGCCGCGCGCATCACTGCGGACGCTGGCGGGTTCGCGATCGTGCTCAAGATCGGGGATGGCAATGGTGTGAACGCCGCCGTGGGTGTCGCCGTCGCGATCAACGACATCGCCAACACCGTGCGCGCGGTCGTGTCACGCGCAACCGTGACTGCGGACAGCGTCGTGGTGCGTGCGCACGTTCCCGTCACGGCGACTGTCGACTCGCTCGTCCTGGGTGGTGCCGGTGGCCTCCACGTCGGGACGGGCAACTCCAACTCGCTGGACTTGTCGGCCGGCGTCGCGGTGGCAATCAACACCATCGCCAACGTCGTTGCCGCCATCGTGGAGCAGGGTGCCTCGGTGACCGCCCGGACGGGAGCGGTCGCCGTCACGGCCGCGGACAGGGCAATGATCGTCGCCGATGCGGGCGGGTTCGCGCTGACCATCGCCGTCAAGCCCGCTGGCGGCAACGGGGCCGCGGTGTCGGCAGGTGTCTCGGTTGCCAACAACACGATCACGACTGACGTGCTGGCCACAGTGCGTTCCGGGTCCGTGACGACGGGCACGGGGTCCTCGACGGGCACCGACGTCTTCGTGCGGGCCACCTCGACAGCGTCGGTCGCCGCCTTGTCGGTGTCCGTGGGCGGGTCGGTGAGCGTGACCGTCGGCAGCGGTGTCGGTGGCGCGGTCGGCGTGGCCTACGCAGGTGCCACCAACCGACTGGCCGGGACTGTTCGCGCCGAGATCACGTCTCTGGCCGGCGGAGCTCGGTCCAGCGTGACTGCGGACGGCGACATCGAGGTCGAGGCCACCGACACGGCCACGATCACGGCGACGTACATCGTGATCTCGGCAGCGGTGTCGATCGGGGTGGGCAAGGGCGGAAGCGGAGCCGGTGCCGTGTCGATCACGGTGGCGGGCAACACGATCGATCGAACCGTCGAAGGGCTGGTCGGATCGGCCACGCTCGATGCCGGCGGTGCCGTGGCGATCAGGGCCACGACGTCGCGGTCCGTCACGGTCGTGTCCACCTCGGTCGGTGTCACGGTCGCCCTGCAGATCAGCAAGGCTCCGATCTCGCTGGGCATCACCGTGCTCTCGGTCGAGACGATCAACCGGGTGGGTGGTGCAACTCGCGCACGCATCGCAGCGACCGCGATCGTCACGTCGCGCGGAACCGGGATCATCGTCGCGGCGCGCGACACCACGACCATGGATGCGTCGGTTGACGCGGTCGGAGTCTCACTGGCGTTGCTCGCTGCCACCGCGGTGCTGGTCACGGCGACGAACACCGCCGACGGGGAACTGGCCAGCACTGTCGCGGGCACCCTGACCGCCACGACCGGCGCGGTCGACGTGTCCGCGACCTCGATGATCGACATCGTGCGCACACGCGCGTTGTCGGTCGCCGTCGCAATCGGCATCGCGGGCGCGGGCACCGGCCCCAAGATCACGGCGACGATCGGTGGGTCGACGATCGCACGGATCGACGGCGGTGCCAGCGTCACCGCCCACGGTGCGGTCACGGTCGCTGCGAACCAAACCGCCATGCTCGAGGTCATCGCGAACGGGGGGTCTGGCTCCCTGATCGCCGCGGACATCCTGGAAGCCACCGGCACCGTCGAGCGGGACGTGCGCGCGATCATCGCACGAGGTGGCAGTGTCAGCGCGGCCTCGCTCGCGGTCACTGCCGTTGCCGATGACCTCGATGCCAAGGTCTCCAGTGAACTCGGCAACGTCGGTGTGGCCGGTTCCGGCATCGCACTCACCGTGACCGCCACCGTCAGCAGCGACGTCGAGGCCCGAGTTGGTGACGAGACCGGGGCGACCGGGGCGGGGGCGAGCGTCATCGACGTCACCGGCGCTTTCCTGATCGCGGCGACGTCGAAGGCCGCCACCGCGACGGCCGACGTCCGCGGCGGCTCCGGCTCTGTGCTGATCGCGGTCACCCTCATGAGCGCGACGGCCGAGGTCACCGGCACCACGACCGCCCGGCTGGGTTCGCTGGGTGCGGGGAGTTTCGATGTCGGTTCGTTGCAGGTGGTGGCGGACGAGCAGGACCGCCTCGCCGACGCCGACCTGCTGATTGTCTCGGTCGGCCTGCTGGGATCCGGCCTGGGCGGAGAGGATGGCAACCTGCCGGTCAAGGCGAGGGTCGACGGCGACATCACCGCGGAGGTTGCTCCCGGTGTCGCAGTCACTGTCGACGGCGCGGTGATCGTGGACGCGACCGGACGGGCAGACGCGGACGCTCGGGCCGATGGTGGGGCCGGGTGCCTGGGGTTCTGCGTGGCCATCATCGACGTCGAGGCGTCCAACGACCTGGATGTCCGGGCCGGCATCGCCGCGAATGCGCACCTGTCGGCCGGGAGCCTGTCGATCACCGCCGCAACAGCGTTGCAGATCGACGGCGCCGTCATCGTGGGCCAGGGAGCGATCATCGGTGGTGGTGGCCGTGCCCAGGCCGACGCCACGGCCAGTGGCGCGGTCACGGCCGTGGTCGGGGACCAGGCGGATCTCACCCTGGCCGGCGGACCCGTGCTCGTCGAGGCGAAGTCGGACGTGCGTGGCTTCGCCGATGTCCTGATCGCCACGGGCAACCTGTTGGTCGGTGGTCGCGAGGCCAAGGCCACGACCGACCTGACCCACACCACCGAGGCCCGGATCGGCGAGCGTGCAACGGTCGTCGTCCGCGGTGGCCCCGACGACGATGCTGCCGACGTCACGATCCGTGCCACGTCGACGGTCGAGGGGGACGCCAAGGCACAGTCCTACGGCGGTGCGATCCTGGGCGACGGTGGTGCCGCTCGCGCAACCACCACGGTGACCCCGGTGGTGCTGGCGACCATCGGTGCGTCGAGCCGTCTGGACGTGGATGGCGACGTCACGCTCGAGGCCGTGTTCGCGAACACCGGTTCGGCGCCCAGTGCAGAGGTGGTGGCCATCGACCCGGATGCCGAGACGGTCACCGTCGACACCGGGTTGCGACTGCGTGACGGCGACATCGTCACGTTCGGGAACGGCACCCTGCCCACGTCGCTCGTGAGCGGTCGGCAGTACCAGGTGCTCGTGGTCGCGCCCGGCGTGGTCCAGTTGGGGTCGATGCTCGACGGGAGCAGCATTGATGCCACCCGCGACACCATCACCTTCGGCGGTGAGCACATGTTCGCGACCGGAGACCGCGTCCGGGTCGTGGCCCGGACACTGGGCGGGTTCGACCCGGCGACCAACGTGGATGATGCCGCCGACAGCATTCGACTGGACGTCCGTACGGCACTGCGAACGGGAGATGCGGTCGTCTACCGCAATGCCGATGGTGTCGCCGTTGGGGGGCTGGTGGACGGGACCACGTACTGGGTGGTGGTCGACCCGACTGATTCGCAGCGGATCAGGCTGGCGGCGTCACGCGCCGACGCCATGGCTGCCGTCCCAGTCGTGATCGACCTGACGGCGACCACCGAGTCCGGCCAGCGTGACACCTTCATCGGGGTCCTGGACGGCATCGATCCTGCGACCACGTACGTCGTCTCCGTGGTCGATGACCGCACCATCAAGCTCCTTACCGGGAGCGAGGCGCCGTCACTGGCCTTCACCGGTGCCGACGTTGCCGCGGACACGATCACGATCGTGGGCCATGGGTTCCTCGATGGCCAGCACGTCACGTACACGGGGCCGGGTGGCGCGATCGAGTTCAGCTGGGACCTGGTCGACGCGGTCACGACCGTCCAGACCATCGAAGGCCGGTCCGTGCCCATCCCGAAGGTGTCGAGCACCGGCGACGTCGCGGTGGACGTCGACCTCGACACCATCTACGTGGGGCCCGATCACGGGCTGACCACCGGCACGGTGGTCCGCTACCACGCGCCGACTGGTGGACCGGCCATTGTCGGCCTGGTCAACGGGCAGGACTACCGGGTGATCGTCGTGACCCGACCCGGGGCCACCGTGTCCGCGGAGGTGCAGCTCGCTGCCGCCGGCTCCGTCACCGCCGTGCGCTTCTCGTCGGACTTCTTCAACGGGGCGGCCTGGGACGGCGACACGATCCGGCGGGTGGACGGCCAGTCGTGGGCCGCGTTCGGCTTCGCGACCGGCCAGGTCATCACCATCGCCGGTTCCCTCGGAAACGACGGTGACTGGACCATCAGCTCGGTGAGCGGTGCCACCCTGGTGCTCACCACGCAGAACGTGATCCTGGACACTGTCTTCGCCGACGACGTGATCGAGGTCACGAGTGGCGTGATCGCGATCGATCGGTTGCGCACGAGCGTGACCTGGACCAGTGACGCCTCGAACGGGCTCGCATACG
This sequence comes from Nitriliruptoraceae bacterium, assembly GCA_035267125.1. Classification (GTDB taxonomy): domain Bacteria; phylum Actinomycetota; class Nitriliruptoria; order Nitriliruptorales; family Nitriliruptoraceae; genus Salsipaludibacter. Next base: position 36,672 of record DATFMD010000380.1, read on the forward strand.
ACAACGACATCGTGCGTCGCGCGGACGGGCAGAACTGGTCGGCGTTCGGGTTCGCCGCCGGCCAGCGCGTGTTCGTCGTCGGCTCGGGGGCCAACAGCGACACCTACGTCATCCGCCGGCTCGATGGCGACGTGATGGTGCTGGACATGAAGAACCGGGTGGTGGACACGGTCGTCAGCGAGCAGGTCACGATCAGCGAGATCGGGACGTACAGCATCACGCGGCTGCCACGCCTGGACATCGGGGGGTTGGTCGACGGCGTGACCTACTACGTCCGGCGACTCGACGACGACGAGTTCCAGTTGGCGGCGACACCGGGTGGCGCCCCGCTGGCACTGGACGGCAGCGGCCGGACGCTCACGCACTTCATTGGCACGACCGGGATCGACCTCGGTCCGGGATCGGGCCGCCACGCCGTCGTGCTCGATCTGGACACGAGCACCGGGACCTTCGACGTGCTCGGACCGGAAGGCGAGGACCTCGCCGAAATCCTCGGCACCGGTGGCGACGGTCAGTCCACTGCCATCGCGCTCGGCGGGTCCGGTGCGCTTGGCGTGTCGGCATCGGAACCTCGCACCACGATCACCGTGTCCCCCTGGGTGGTTGCCTGTGTGGGTGACCAGGAGGCAACCACCGAAGCCTGTGATGGCTCCGCCACGGGTGCTGCACGCACCACCGTCGTCGCGGCCGGCGCGATCACGGTTGCCGCCGAATCGACCGCGGATGTCTACACCAACGTCGACGTCCGTTCCGGAGGCATCGTCCAGGTCGGCGTGGCCCGCTCGAAGGGCGTCCTCGAGCCGGTCACGCTGGCGATCGTCGGGACCCGCAGCCGACTCGAGGGCGCCAACGTCAGTGTCGTCGCCACGATGACGGCCACCCTGAAGGTCACCACCACGGCGGCCGGCGGCGGCGTGGTGGCCGTGTCGGATGCCGACGCCTCGGGGACCATCGACTTCCTCACCCTGGCAGCGTTCGACAGCGACACCGACGTGACGGCACGTGACGGCATCGTGGGTCATGCCACCACCACGGTCTCCGGCACGGTCGAGGCGACCTCGTTCGCCGCTGGTGGTGCCTTCTGGGCCAGCGCCGACGCCAACTTCGACAACATCTCCGAGTTCACGCCGGCGGGTCTGAAGGTGGTCGGCCAATCGCTCGTGCTGGTGGCCTCGGGTGCCCGTTTGTCTGCCGAGACCGTGTCGCTGGTGGCACGAGTCCCGCACCTCAGCGCGGCTTCCCGGGCCGGGGCGGAGTCATTCGCCGTCGTCGTCTTCCTGGCGGTCACGAAGGCCTATGCCGTTGCCAACACCTTCGTCGACGTTGGCGCCCACGTGGTGGTGGAGAGCGGCGTGACCCGCCAGACCCTCGTCGAGGGCCGCCGCGGTGTCGACCTTCGTGCCCTTGCCGACAGCGTGTCGATCGTGCGCAGAGCGGGGCGGCTCGCCGTCGGCCTCATCCCGCCGCAGGGAGCCTTTGCCGGACCGTGCGACTCCACCGGCGACTGCAAGCGCGCGTTGATCTTCTACACGCGAGGGACGATCTGGGTCGGCACTGGCGTCGACGTCGGCGCCAACGTGCACATCGTTGCCGGTGCCCGCGACGCGGCCGCATCCGCGCTCGCCCACCCGCAGACGGGTGGTGCCGCCTACCCCGCGCTTGCGCTGTTCGTGGAGTCGCATGTCGGGACGACCACGGACAAGCCCGAATCCTGGAAGGTGTGGACCCAGGAGGGCTACTTCGACGACCATCTGTCGAGCCTGCGGACCACGTCCGATGCGATCCTCGACGGAGACGTGACGATCCTCGGTGGCCGCCGGGGTGCCCCGACCCTGGTGGTGGACGAGGCCGGGATCATCCGTGCCGCCAACGGGGTACAGATCCGCTGTGACCAGGCCATCGCCGGGGTCTGTGCGGCCGGACAGTTGCGCGACGCCACGGTCGGCACCCTCGTCGATCCGGACGACAACGGCAGCTACCGAGTGGTCGTGGTGAACGAGGGCGGCGCCAATGTCCTCGTCGCGGCCGACAGCCTGATCGCCAACGGTGGGCGCGCCACGCTGCCGTGGCCCCTGTGGACCTTCGCCGACACGCTGGCCGGCGTGACCATCGTCGACCATTCCGACGTTCGCCTCGTGATCGAGGGCATCGACGTCGTCGCACCTGCCACTGCCCGGCCCACGGTGTGGTTGGTCACCGAGCGCGACAATGCGGACCCGGTCGAACCGACCACGCCCTACAGGCTCCAGTTCGACCTGCGGCGCACGGCAGGGGAGCCGTTCGTCGACGTCCAGAAGTGGGGCAACGCGATCCTCGAGGTGGCCGGCACCATCACCAACCCGACGGGCTGGACCCACCTGCTGGCCGTCCTGTCCGACATCGAGGGCGGCACCGGCTGGGTCGTCACCAACGTGGCCCACATCGAGGCCGTTGCCGGTGCGATCGGCACGGTGACCCGCCTGCAGGTCAAGCTCGTGCAGAGCATCGACCGCGGCCGCGACGTTGCTGCCACCGGCGACGACGTCCTGCGCACCACCCAACTGCATGCCCGCGCAGCCGGAGACGTCGTGCTGCGCCTGTGGGCTGCCGACCGCGTGCCGATGTCCCACCCGCTCAACGGGCCGTTCGTCGTCTGGATCGACCGGGTCGAGTCGCGCGCGGGCGACGTCGACCTCGACCTGCTCGACAGCGTTCGCGAGCACGGCAGTGCCACCCCGGGCGCCGTGCGGGTGATCGTGTTCGACAGTCAGGCCGGCATCCCCGGCACCTCCGGCGCCCCCGTCCTGGACCACGTCTACACCGACCACTTCCTGCCGGACGCCGGTGGGGCCGTCGGACTCGACCCCGGGGCCTACGCGACATCGGGAACCTGCACCGCCACCGACACCACCGACTGCATCCCGAGCATCTACCGCTTCCAGCAGCGTGGCACGTTCCCGTCGCGCACGACCGCGACCTGGTCCGGGACCGGGCTGGCCTGGGACGCCTACGACCCGGGCGTGCGGGTGAGTCGAGACGCCACCGTCCCGGGCGGGACCCCCGTGGCAGGCCTGGTCGCGGCCGGCCATCTCGACGTCGTCCACGCCGGACCTGACAGCCCACTGCTGGTCATTGTCGGTTGGGTCGACCTGGCCGATGCGGGATCGGGGTTCGTGACGGTCGACACCGACGGCCAGGTCCACATCACCGAGACGTCGGGTGACCTGCGCGTGGGACGGATCAGGTCGCGGCTCGCGCGGGTCGTCCTGGCGGCCCGGACCGGCGGCATCCTCGATGCCGACCCGAGCGACGCCGCCGACGCCACGGACCCGTCCGACGTCATCGGCGTGGGCATCACCCTCCATGCCCTGGCCGGGTCGATCGGCACCGAGGCCGACTTCCTCGAGATCGACCTGATCGGTGACGCGCCGCTGAGCCGACTGAACGCCGACGCCACCGGGCAGGTGCTGGTCACCGAGACCGCGGGCGACCTGCGGGTCGGGCTGGTCGTCTCGACCCAGGCCTCCGGTGCCGGCACCACTGACGTGGCGCTGTCCGCGCGGGCCGGTTCGATCCTGGACGGCCTCGGGGACGACAGGGCCGATGTCGTCGCGATCCGCATCGACCTGGGGGCCTTCGGGGGCGGCATCGGGTCCTCCGCGTTCGACCTTGGTGTCAACTCCTCGAGCACGGCAACGGGCAGCCTGTACCTCTACGCGACCGGACCCATCCGCGTGACCGAGACCGCCGGCGCGATGCGCCTGCTGGCAGCGATCTCCACACAGGGACTGGTCAGGCTCACCATCCCGGACACCAACCAGACGCGCGCACCCCCCACGGCGGCCGGCGACAACTCCACGCCCGAGGACCTCCTCCTGCTCACCCAGGGCAGCGCGATCATCTTCCAGGGCGACGTCCGCACGATCGCGACCGACCCGGGCACGACACCGGCCCCGACCCCGAACCGCAGCGGGATCTGGGCAGCCCTCGACATCTCCCTGTGGATCGGTGACGACCTGCTCGCCCCGGCCGGCAGCTGGATCGTCGCCGGTGGGACGATCTTCATCCATGGTGACGTCGATCGCGAGACCGCGAGCCCCACCGCCATCGATCCCGACCCCCATGGCACGCCCGCCGGCACCAACCTCGACCCCGGGGGCACCGTGATGGTGTTCGCCGGCACCCTGGGTGGCGTGTTCGACGCCTGCTGGACGGGCATCGCCTGCGGCGGTGCGAACCCCACGGACCTGGTACGCATCTTCGGCAACACCGAGACCGACTGGGTCACCTTCGACGCGACCCTGTTGGGCGCGGTCACTCGGGTCTACGGCAGTGACGACCTGTCCGCCACCAACGAACCGGCCGGTGACGGCGACGACGTGGTCCTGGTCGACCGGCTGCGCTCCACCCCCCACCGCCTGACGATCGACGGACAGCAGGGCTCGGACTTCACCGAGGTGCGCACCACTGGCAGCCAGGGTGATCGCCGCTCCTACGTCGTCAACGTGCTGGACACGGGGGCGGCCGACGACGGGATCGACCGCCTGCTGGTGCGTGGCACCGACCTGTCCGACGACGTGTTCCTGCTGCGTGGGGCCAGCGCGATTGCCGGTGAGGTGTCGGACCGCCCGGCCTTCGTGGCGCTGCTGCACGACGACGTGGCGGACGCTCGCTGCGGCGTCGACGCCGATCCGGCCTGCACGCGACCCGGTGAGGTCCAGCGCATCAACTACGACGCCGGTCTCGACGACCTCACGGGTGGCGTGGAGGTTCGGGGCCTGGCCGGCGACGACACCTTCGCCAGCGACGACACCAGCGCCCCGGTTCGGCTGGACGGTGGCGTCGGCGACGACACGTTCCAGGTCGGTCAGTTGTACGGCAGCCGACGGGACCTCGCCGCGGTGGTGGCCGTCGATCGATTCCCGACCACCGCCACCACCCGAGGCTGGCTGAGCCGGGGCAACAGCCGCGCCATGCTGGCAGCCGGCGGCGCCGGTGACGACGTGTTCCAGGTCTACGCGAACCAGGCACCGCTGCGACTCGAGGGCGACGCCGGCAACGACCTGTTCACGGTGCGAGCCTTCGCGCTCGCCGAGACCACTGGTGACTGCGACGATCTCGCCAGCACGACGTGTGCTGTGGTGTGGCGCGACGAGGCCGGCCGGGTCGCCATGCCCGTGCTGGTCGGGGCCCAGGTGCAGTACGTGGTGAACGAGGTCGTCGAGATCGACGGGGGAGCGGGCTTCGACAAGACCGTCGCGATCGCGACCGAGTTCGGTGACCACCTGGTCGTCGACGAGACTGGCGTGTACGGGGCCGGCCTGACCGTGTCCGTCACGACGATCGAGGCGCTCGAGGTCGACGCGATGGAGGGCGACGACCGCATCGACGTGGTTGGCACGGCTGCCGGTCTGGGCACCCGGGTCATCGGTGGACTGGGCAGCGACATCGTCGGGGTCGCCGGCGACGTCGTCGACGACGTGGTCTCCCAGAAGTCGTTCCCCAAGCGTGCCCATGTCTTGACCGTGCTGCGGGGTCCCCTGGCCGTCGAGGGTGGCGAGACCGGCGCCGACCGCAGCCTCTGGATCGCGCTGCTGTTGCCGGGCGAGCGCAACGGGCCGTTGTTCGCGATCGCCGCCCAACCGACCGAGCGCGAACAGGTCGACCTGCTGGGCGTGTACGACGACGGCCGGCCGGTGGGTGCCAGCGGGGAGTTGGGCGCGACCACCGTCACCGGCTTCGGGATGGCCGGTCCGCTGACCTTCGCGTCGACGGCGTTCGGCGAGTCGACCACGTTGCCGGGGGGCATCTCGTTCGCCGCAACGCTGGTCGCGGGCGGCGTCGTGACCACGGACCCGGCCAGGACGACGCTCGAAGTCGTCAGCCTGCTGCTGGGCCCCGGCGCCGACGCGCTGCTCGTCACGGGCTCCGTTGCCCCGGCGGTCGACCTGTCCACCGGGGTCGTCGCAGCCCATGGGGGACTCACCGTGGTCCACGCTGGCGGTGGCGGCGACCTCGTCACGGTCACGGGCGGCGGGGGCCCGGCTTCCCCGTTGGTGCTGTACGGCGACACCTCACAAGATGGCCGCTGGTACGGCGGCAGCAGCGCAGCCCTGTCGTTCGTCGACCTGGGCAGCAAGCCGTTCGTCGGCGTCGTCGGCAGTGCGCCCACGTTCGTCGTCGGCCAGGCGGTCGCGTTCACCGCGCCGGGCAACGACACGATCGACGCAGCGGCCACCGGCACGCCCGGCGCGGCCATCGGGGTGATCGCCTTCGGCGGGCCGGGCGACGACACCCTGGTCGGGTCGGTGGCCGCCGACGTCCTGGCTGGCGGGTCCGGCGACGACCGCATCGAGGGACGTGCCGGCGACGACCACGTCCACGGCGACTCCGGCATCGACGTCGACGTGCGCTCCCGACTGCTCACCGTGCCCACCGTCAACAGCAGCGCCCAGCCCAACGCTGATCCCCTCGTGGCAGGGCGTGACCACCTGCTCGGTGGCGCCGGCCACGACCTGGTGTTCGGCGACCATGGCAGCGTTTCGCAGGACGTCGAGGAGGCGACGGTCGGCCCCGACGGCTGGCGTCGGGGGTTGGTGCTGCCCCAGCGGATCGAGACGACGCGTCGGGTCGTGTCACTGGCCACCGTGCAGCCGCTCAACGGCGCCGCCGACCGGATCGAGGGCGGGGCCGGCAACGACGTCGTGCTGGCTGGGGGAGCCGGGGACACGGTGTCGGGCGGCTCGGGCAACGACCTGGTGTTCGGCGACTTCGGGCGCGTCGACCGGACCACGGCGTTCGTCGACGAGGCGCTGCCGCTGTTGCCGCTGAACCTGCCCGTGGCCATGCACCCGATCACGTGGACTTCGATCGACACCGGCAGCGACCGCAATGGCGCCGATGACCTGTTGCGGGCAGACGGTGGCGACGACGTCGTCATCGGTGGCCAGGGCGGGGACCGGATCACCGGCGGGGACGGTGACGACGACATCGTCGGTGGCCACAACGTCGCGGGTGGCCAGGACGGCGACGACGTCGTCGATGCGGGCGCCGGCAACGACGTGGTTGCCGGGGACAACGCGAACCTGCTGCGCACGGGGACGACGGTGGGGCCCCGCATGCGGGTGCTGGTCGGAAGCGCGATCTTTGCGGTCGAGACCGGCGAGCCGCTGGTGACAGGTGAGTTCCAGGCAGACCCGCGCGGTGCGAGCGTGCGTCACGTGACGCTGTTCGACCACGTGCTCGGCGCCGACCCAGCCACCTTCGGCGACGACGTGCTCGCCGGCGGGGCCGACGACGATGTGCTGTTCGGTCAACTCGGCGACGACTGGCTCCAGGGCGACGGTGCGACGATCGACGATGACGGGATCGTTGTCCTGGACGTGGTCCGAACCGGCGTCTCGGTGGAGGACTGGGCAGGGCCAGGCCGCGACGGCGACGACTGGATCGAGGGCAATGGCGGCAACGACACGATCTTCGGCAACCTCGGCCAGGACGATCTGGTCGGCGACAACTCGTCACTGTTCAGCCTGGTCACGCGTGCCCAGCGCGAACCGGTCGGCCACGACACGATCTTCGGTGGAGGGGGGACACGCCTGGTGCGCAACGACAGTGCCGGCTGCGGTTGCGACACCGTCAAGCACGCCACCGATGCGGACGTGATCCTGGGTGACAACGGCGACATCTTCCGGCTGGTCGGCACCTTCGGTACCGCCTCCGGGGACTTCCTGCGCTTCAACCACGACCTGTCGGGCCCCGACCGGTGGATCATCCCGCGGGCCCATCGCCTGTTGGACTACACCCAGGGTGGTGCTGCCACCGACCTGGGCCGGTCCGACCTGCTGCACGGCGAGCGGGGCGACGACACGCTCCACGGCATGACCGGCGACGACGTCGTGTTCGGCGAGGCCGGTGACGACGACCTGTATGGCGGGACCGGCAATGACCGGCTCTACGGTGGCAGCGGCGTCGACGGGATCCTCGGTGACGACGGCAAGATCCTGACGAGCCGCAATGGCCGCAACGAGCCCCTGCACCGGCTGGCGACGCCCAATGCCGAAGTGTTGCTCAGCGTCCCCGGGCCGTTCATCGGCACGATCGAGTACCGCACGGGTGCCTTGACCAAGGCGGTCGACCTGGCCGCCTGGGAGTCAGGCGGTGCCGACGTCATCTACGGCGGGATCGGTGACGACTTCCTGCACGGCGGAGCCGGCGATGACGCCATCTCGGGCGCAGAGGCCACCCGCGACTTCTACACCGACGTCGCCCAGGACGCCGCGCTGCTGGGCTACGACCCGGCCGACCCGCTCGGCCACGACCCGGTCACGCGCATGCTGGCTGCCTACGACCCCGACGACCCTCGAACGAGGATCGACGGGTTCCTGCTCGCGTTCGACCCGTGGATCGTCGACGAGGCGACCGGTCTGCCGATCGTCACGGTGTCGGGCTGGGTGCCGCGCGACGACGGACGGGATCGGATCTTCGGCGACAACGGTCACGACTGGCTGGTCGGCGGCACCAACTACGACCGTCTGTTCGGTGGCCTGGGTGACGATCTGCTCGACGCCGACGACAACCACGACACCAACGGTGGCCGCAACGACGGCCCCGAGACCGACGCCACCCCGGACACCAGCAGTTGGTTCGCGCAGGGGGACTTCGCCTTCGGTGGCGGCGGGTTGGACGTGCTGATCGCCAACACGGCAGCCGACCGCCTGTTCGACTGGACCGGCGAGTTCAACAGCTTCATCGTGCCGTTCAGCCCCTTCGGATCCCCGACGGTCAACCGGCGCTTCAGTCCCGCCACGCGCGACTTCCTCCGGGATCTGGGCGCCACCAGCGGCGCTGACACCGCGACCCTGGCCGAGCCGTACGACGAGGTCGCCGTCGTCGAACCCGGCGATGACCTGTGGGGCGACCAGCACGGCGGCCCGCGTGATCCGCAGCCCGGCAACCTCCCCGGGGTCATGCGCGACGACGTCGGTGGTCCCGAATTGTCGTTGCTGATCGATCCCTGCGACATCACGTTGCTGCTGGTCGACAAGGCGATCAACGCCCTCCAGCCACTGGTGCCGACCGGTGCAGAGGATGCGGACACCGCCCCGGGTCGTCGGCTCGCGGAGGGCGACGTCGTCGTGTGGACCTACCTGGTGTCCCACCAGGGGACCGGCGCCGTGCAGGTCACCGGGATCGTCGACGACAACGGCACCCCCGACGACCCGTCCGACGACTTCGTCCCGGTGCTCGTGTCCGGCGACACCGACGGCGACGGCCTGCTCGATCCCGGCGAGACGTGGCTCTACACGTCGGCGGGGGTCGTCACGTACCGAGCGGTGCCGGGCGAGTACGCCAACTGGGTTCGCGTCACCGGCGTCGACACCGCCACGGGCCACGCCCTGGACGCCAGCGATCCCAACCACCACTTCGTCCCCGACGATCCGCCCCCAGCCATCGACGTCCAGAAGGCCATCAACGCCGCAGATCCGTTGGCGCCCACCTCCACCGAGGACGCCGACGCAGTGGCGGTGGTCCTGCCGACGGGGACACAGGTCGTGTGGACCTACCTCGTGCGCAACGACGCGGACGTGGCGTTGGACTCGATCGTGCTGATCGACGATGCCGGGACACCGTCGGATCCGACGGACGACTTTGTACCCAGGCCGGTCGTGGACGTGTCCGGCTTCAACGTGGGCGACCTGGATCGGGACGGTCGCCTGGACCCGGGCGAGACCTGGCTGTTCACGTCCGAGGGCGTGTGGATGCACACCGCCAGCGGCGCGTACTGCAACCGGGTCATGGTGACGGCACGGGATGGCACCGCCGTGCTGACGGGCTCCGATCCCAACTGCCACGACGTGCCGCCGCCCCCGCCGCCGCCCGTGGTGGATGTCGAGAAGGCGGTCAACGCGGTGGATCCGCTGGCGCCGACGGTGCTCGAGGATGCTGACTCGGCGACCGCCGCCCCCGTGCTGGTCGTGGGGGACGTGGTGACCTTCACCTACGTGGTGACCAACCCCGGGACAGTGGCTGTTGCCGTGTCGCTGGTCGACGACAACGCCACCCCGGATCCCGCCGACGACTTCATGCCCGTCCTGGTGTCGGGCGACACCGACGGTGACGGGTTGCTGGATCCCGGGGAGGTGTGGCTGTTCGTCGCCACGGCGACGGTGCAGGAGGGGCTGCACACCAACCTGGCCACGGTCACCGCGATGGACCCCACGACCGGGGCCGAGGCCGACGACCGCGACCCCGCGAACTACGTGGGTCAGGTCCCGCCGCCTCCCACCTCCATCACCATCGACAAGCGCCTGGTGGTCGTGGCCAGCGGAGCGGAGTTCGATGCCGCAGGCCCGGGGCTGCGTCTCCCGGTCGGCACGGTGGTGCGCTGGACCTACGCGGTCAGCCTGACCGAGGGTGGCCCGGTGTCCGAGGTGACGGTGGTGGACGACAACGGGACGCCGGACGACCTGACCGACGACTTCCTGGCGGTGTACGTGTCCGGCGACACCGACGGTGACGGCCTGCTGGACCCGGGTGAGGTGTGGGTGTTCCGCAGCGGCGAACACGTCGTCACTCGGGGCGTCTATCGCAACGTGGCCGAGGTGTCGGCGTCCGTCGACGGCTGGCGGGTCACCGCGCGTGACGCCGCGCAGCACGAAGGCACCGTCGCCGGCATTGACGTCGAAAAGGCGTTGGACCCCGCCGACTGGCGCAACCCCACCGAGGCCGAGGACGCCGACACCGGCCCCGGACCGGCCCTGCTGCCCGGCACCGCCATCACCTGGAGTTACCTGGTCACGAACACGGGCACGGTGGAGTTGGTGATCATCGACATCATCGACGACAACGGCACTCCCGACGACCCCACCGATGACCGTCGTCCGGTGTACGTCTCGGGAGACACCGACGGCGACGGCCGACTCGACCCGGGGGAAACGTGGCGCTTCACGCTGGACGGCGTGGTCGGGATTGGCGACTACGTGAACGAGGTCACGGTGATCGCGGTCGAGGCAGTGCCGGGCCCCGTCGCCCACGACCCCGTCACCGACAGCGACCGCAACCACCACCGCGGGGTCGACGAGGGCGAGACCGGCCAGCAGGGGCTGACCCCGGGGTTCTGGAAGAACAATGCCCGACACCACGATGCCAACCAGTGGACATTCCTGGCGCCCGAGCAGGCCCTGGACACACTGTTCGTCGTTCCCGCGAGTCTCGGACTCGGCTCGGTCACCCTGGTCGATTCGCTCGACCTGGACGGTGGTGTGGCGGCCGCCCTGCTGCGCCACGCGGTGGCCGCCGTCCTCAACGCCCTGCATCCGGACATCGCCTATCCGATGACGGTCAGCGAGATCGTCGCTGAAGTGAACGCCGCGCTCGCCTCGGGCGATCGTGGGCAGATCACCGCGCTCAAGGATCGCCTCGACGGGTTCAACAACCTCGGCGCACCGGTCAGCCAACAGCCTGGATGATCCTGATCGTCGTGACCCCGGCACGTCGATTTCGCCAAGTCGTGGAGCTGCCACTAGCGTGCGTCCTCGTCGGGCCGGTCAGCCCGCGATGAACCGCTCCCGAGGAGGCCTGCCAGCGTGCGTGCGCATGCCCCACGGGATCGCGGGTCGGACACGTCACCTTTCGTGGGCCGCGACGACGCAACGGACCAACTTGCGCGTGCCCTGGATCGGGCGCATGCCGGTCGGTTCTCGTCCGTGTTCGTCTCCGGTCCGGGCGGGATGGGCAAGTCGCGCCTGGTCGGGCACTTCCTCGACGGCCGGGACCGACGCATCGGCACGCTTGTCTCGGGCGCATGCCTGGACGAAGGTGGGGACCTCACGCCGTTCGGCGCGGTCGAGCAGGTCGTGCGCCAACTCGAGGACCAGGCCCTGTCCCTGCCCGATGCCGACGTGCCCGCCGAGCACCGCATCCGCGCCATCGTCGAGGCGATCCGGCTGGCGGCGCGGTCGAAGCCGGTCGTCGTCATCGTGCTCGAGGACCTGCACTGGGCCGGCGACACGACCCTCGAGTTCATTCGGTTCGCAGCCCATTCGCTGGCCCGCGAGCCGGTGTTGTTCGTCGGGACCCATCGAGATGGTCGCCACCTGCACCCGCCGTTGCGCCGGGTCCTGACCTCGTTGGCCAGGGACCCGGGCTGCACCCGACTCGACCTCGGTCCGTTGGACACCAGCGCGCAACGGCAACTGGTGGCTGCCCGGGCCGGCGGCCGCGTGGACGACGAGATCGTGGACGGACTGGTCGAACGGTGCGGCGGGATCACCCTGTTCGTCGAGGAGTTGGCGCAGGCCATTGGTTCTGGCGGCAGGCCGGCCATTCCACAACGCCTGCGCGACGTCTTCGTCGATCGCCTCGGCGAACTCGGCATGGGCGCCCGTGAACTGCTCGACTGGGCGGCGGTCTGTGGACAGCAGTTCCCCCACGAACTGCTCGCGCTGGTCGCGGAGCTTCCGGTGCCGACACTGGAGAAGCGGATCGACGAGTTGCTGGATGTCGGCATCCTCGTCGTGTCCGACCACGGTCGCGGGTACCGGTTCCGCCATGCGCTCCTGCACGAGACCGTTCGGGACGAGCTTCGTCCGATGACGCTGCGCCGCCTCCATGGCGGGTGCGCACGCGTGTTGCAACGTCGACCCGACCTGACGCCGGGAGATGCGCTGCCCAGCGCCGACCTCGCGCGTCGCTGGAGCGTCGCTCGGCAGGCGGGGCCGGCGCTGCGTGCCTATGTGCTGGCCACGTCCGAGGCAACTGATCGTGGTGCCCACGGTGAGGCCGCACGGCTGGCAGCCATCGCCTGCGAGTGGTTCCGGCGGCTGCCGGCCCACGAGCCCGGTGAAGGCGACTTCGATGAAGTCGACGTGCTGCTGCGTGCGGCGGACTGCGCCGACCGTGCCGGCGACCACCACGAGGCCATCCGGCGTGGCCGCCAGGCGCTCGCCGTCGCCGCGTCCGACGACGACTCCCGGGCGGAGTCGTGGATCCTGGTGATCCGGTCGTCGTACCTCGCAGGCGACATCGAGGGCGCGATCGAGGCCGCCGGGGGTGCCGTTGCGGACCTCCCCGCCGATGGGTCGCCAGGCCTTCGCGCACGGCTGCTGGCGGTCTCGGCAGCATTCCTGCCGACCGAACCGAGCGAGGCCGGCCCACACCTGACCGACGAGGCGGTGCGCCTCGCTCGCCGGTCGGGCGACCCGAGCGCCCTGTGTGACGCCCTGTGTTCCCATGGTCTCGCACTGGCCCGATTCGGTCGTCCACGCGAGGCGCGTACGGCCCTGGCCGAAGCAGAGCGTCATGCGACCGGGCTTTCGGACCCACGTGCGATCCTGCGCCCCACCGTCTTCCGGATGCTGGTCATGCACGGGAGCGGAGCCACCCACGCCGTGTGTGACATTGGCGGCGACGGGTTTCGCCGGGCGGACGACCTGGGCGTGGCCCGCGGGGTCGGCCGGGAGATCCGCACGATCCTCGCGGACTGCCTGGTGGCGGTCGGTCGATGGGACGAAGCCGAGCAGGTCGTGTCGGATGGACTTGCCTGGGGCGACGACGGTCTTGCCGGCACACTCCTGCAGCTGACCCGTGCCGACCTCGCCACCCTCTCAGGTCGATTCAGCCAGGCGGAACGTGACCTCGCAGCGGTGAGCGAGCGCGTGCCGCGCGGCCACTTCCGTCTTTCCCTGGCCGCGTCGGAGTTGGCCTGGTGGCGTGGTGATCCCATGGCCAGCCGCGACCATGCGGCCGACGGACTCGCACGGGCCGGCCTCCTGGCCGATCCGGACGAACTCGGACGATTGACCCTGTCGTTGGTTCGGGCGTCTCGGTCCGTCGCTCCCGTCGACGTGGGGATCCCGCCCCCGGAGGACGTGATGGACACCCTGTCCCGCCGGGCGGGGCATCCGGTCGTCGACGCGTGGTTGGCGACGGCCGCTGCGACCCTGGCCGCCGACGGGACGGACGCAGTCGACGCCTGGGAGGGCGCGCGTACGGCGTGGCGGGGCCTGGACCGACCACCGATGGTCGCGCTGGCGACCTGGCACGCGGGGATGGCTCACCTGGGTGTCGGTGATCGTGGCACCGCCGGCATCCGGCTCAGCGAGGCGCAGGCGATGGCGGAGGAGATGGGGGCTGTGCCGCTCGCCGTCGAGGCGCGCGCAGCCCGGTCCACGGCCGGCCTGGGTCCAGCACCGGACTCTTCACCGCCGAACCCACGCAAGCCACCGGAGCCCAGCGTCGCCGGTCTGTGGCCGGACGCCGCGGACACCGTTCCCGACCATTTCGACCTCACCGACCGAGAAGGGGAGGTCCTGGCGCTGGTGGCCCGCGGCTGGACCAACAAGCGGATCGGTGAGGAGCTCGTGATCAGCCCGCGCACCGTCAGTACGCACGTTTCACGCATTCTCGACAAGTTGGGGGTCGCGACTCGCGGTGAGGCGGTCGCGCTCCGCCACGGCTCGACCGTCGGCACCGACTGACGACTGCTGCCCGTGTGGCAGCCGGCCGACCCGGCCGCGGCGGTCGCACGGTGGGCACGGGCCTTCGTTGCAGTCGGCGTGGACGCGCCACATGAGCGAGTCCGCAACTGTGGCCGCGGTGGCAAGTATCGTCGCTCGCATCAGTCCGTCGACGCTGCCAGGAGTCCCGATGCCCCGGCGCATCCGTATCGGCATCGACACCGGTGGGACCTTCACCGACGTCGTGGCCTTCGACCAGGACACCGGTGCCCTGGCCACCACCAAGACCCCTTCCACGCCGCTGGACCCGGCCGCCGGGTTCATGGAGGGGGTGGACAAGATCCTCCGCCAAATCAGTGCCGAGGGCACCGACGTGTCGGCCGTGAGTCATGGCACCACGGTGGCGACGAACGACCTGCTGGAGGACAAGGTCGCCCACATGGGACTGATCACGTCCGAGGGATACCGCCACATCCTGGAGATCGCGCGCCAGAGCGTGCCGGACGGCTACGGCAACTCCTACTTCTGGGTCAAACCGGACAGGATCGTGCCCGTCGACCGGGTCAGGGAGGTCACGGGTCGCCTGGACGTGACGGGCGTCGAGGTGCGCCCGTTGGACGATGAGCAGGTCCGCACCGTGGCCCGGTGGTTCCGGGAGCAGGGCATCGACACGCTCGGTGTCTGCCTGCTGCATTCGTATGCCAATGCCGCCCACGAGGAGGCCGTGCGGGCGATCCTCGCCCAGGAACATCCCGACGCGACCGTGTCGCTGTCCTCGGAGGTCCTGCGCGAGTACCGCGAGTACGAGCGCACGGTCACCACGCTGGTCGACGCGTCGGTCAAGCCGAAGGTCGCCGCCTACATCGGCGCCATCTCGCAGCGTCTGGACGCCTACACGACAGTCGAG
>DATFMD010000381.1:0-3418 GCA_035267125.1 Nitriliruptoraceae bacterium
CATCTGCGCGACCAGGACGGGTCGTACTGGACCGGGCACGTGTTCACCGACGGCGTGCGCTGGCCTGTGGAGCAGAGCAGCTGGACGGCGGCCGCCGTCATCCTGGCCGCGGACGCCATCGGCGAGGTGACGCCGGGCAGCGCCATCTTCGCGACCGGAAGCGCCCCGTTCCCCGAGATCGGGCTCGAGTGCGGCTGCCGGTCAGACGACCGCCTCACCGGCGTCTCCGCGCACCCGGGTCAGCGCACGCATCGACCCCGCGACGGCAACCTCTGAGAACGCACCACTGCCGACCGCCCGTTGGTGGATCTCGAATGGTGGGCGGCCGCCGTCCGCCGGGTCCTCGAAGACATCGTGGATCACCAGTGCGCCACCGTGGTGGACCCACCGCGCCCAGCCGAGGTAGTCGTTGGTGGCATGCTCGATCGTGTGGCCGCCGTCGATGAACACGAGTGCGAGCGGCGTGCGCCAGACCGCGGCCACGGTCGCGGACCGCCCCACGATCGCCACGACCTCCTCCTCCAGGCCGGCAGCAGCGATCGTGTCCCGGAAGGTCGGCAGGGTGTCGATCCGACCGTCATCGTCGGCCAACGTGGTGTCGTGGTACTCCCAGCCCACCTGGTGTTCCTCCGAGCCGCGGTGGTGGTCGAGCGTGAACACGATGCTGTCGGTGGCGCGGGCCGCCGCACCCAGCCAGATCGCGGACTTGCCGCAGTAGCTGCCGATCTCCATCCCCGGACCCGAGCCGAGGTGCTCCAGCGCCACCCGGTGGAGCAGAGTGCCTTCGTCGGGCGGCATGAACCCGGTGGCGGCCGCGGCCGCCGCGGCCAGGTGCCGAGGCATCGTCGGAGGCGTCATGGCGTCGGAGTCTGGGAGTGGCATCGGCGCACCCTAGCCCACGAATGCCGCCACGCCCGGCCCGCTCAGGGGGATGGCCGGCGCGGGTGGGCGCCGAACATGGGCGCGACATCATGGTGCACTCGCGCCCATGCTCGGGTGGTCCCCGGTGGCTCGGGCCACCGGGGACTCTTGCTGGTCAGTGAGGTCAACGTCGACGATCCCGTCGGCCTCCGCGACGATCCTGTCGTCGGTTCACCCCGTGGGACACCACGGCGGCGGTGCCCACGACGGCTGCGGTACGGGCGACGGGGGCGCCGATCACGCCCCGGCGTGCCCTGCGTGCGGCTCGCATTGGCATGTCAGACTCCTTCCATCTCGAGGTCTTCCAGTTCGGCCTCGATCGAGGCCGCGATGGCCGCGAGCGGAATCCGCCCGGACGCAATCAGCTGTCCTCCCGCTCGACGAGCAGCGCTCGCGAACGGGGCTGCCCACAGGTTCTCCCACACGAGGACGCCGGCCACGCTCCCCGGCTCCATCGCTGCGGCGAGGTGGGTGACGTCGTCGGCTGCGAGCAACTCTGCGATCTCGCCCCCGATGGTCGCGAGTGCCTCCGCGTCGCCGCGGTCCTCGAGCTCGTCGATCTCGAGGGCGTCGATCGTGCCGTCCTCGTCCTTGCTGACCACGAGCAGGTCGAGGATCCGGATCGTCCCGGCCTCGACCAGCCCGGCCAGCTCCATCAGCAACTCCCCGGAGAAGTTCTGGTGGCCGGGCGGGAACTCCACGACCAGGTAGTCCACTGGACCGATTTCGTCGTCCGTCTCTGTTTCACTCATCCGTGCACTCCTCGCGTCGTGCTCGGCGTCCGAGGTGCGGTGCACCCGGGGCGAACGCCGGGATTCATCGTGGCGACGACCGGCGCCGGTGTCATCATCCTGCCGGCATGAACGCCGTCGGGGACGGGCCCTCGACGATGCCGACGCAACCCCGGTCAGACCTCTTCGAAATCCACCCGACGTGGTCGCCGGCGCTGCGGCCCCTGTTCGTTCCAGATCCCGGATGCGTCCCACCTATCCTGCTGCCGTGCGGCTCTCGACCTCGAGCCCGCATCCATCCCCTCGACTCCGGACACAACCATGAGCACCCAACCATGGTGGCGCGACGCCGTCGTCTACCAGGTCTATCCCCGCAGTTTCGCCGATTCCGACGGTGATGGCATCGGTGACCTCCGTGGCCTGATCGACCACCTCGACCACATTGCCGGACTGGGCATCGACGTGCTGTGGGTGTCGCCGTTCTACCCGTCGCCCCAGGTCGACAACGGCTACGACATCAGCGACTACCGCGGCGTCGACCCCGTGTTCGGGACGATGGAGGATGTCGACGATCTCGTCGAGCAGGTGCACGCGCGCGGCATGAAGCTGGTCATCGACGTCGTGGTCAACCACACCTCCGACCAGCACCCGTGGTTCCTGGAGTCGCGTGCGAGCACGGACAACCCGAAGCGCGACTGGTACTGGTGGCGCGACCCCAAGCCCGGGGTCCCCGCCTCCTCAGCGACCGCCTCTGGGACGACCGACGCTGGGACGACCGCCGCTGGGACGACCGCCTCGACCCAGACCTCCGAGGCTGCCACGACGGACCCGCCACCGGGCAGCGAACCGACCAACTGGCTGTCGTTCTTCTCGCAGCCGGCATGGACCTGGGACCAGGAGACGGGCCAGTACTGGCTGCACCTGTTCACGCCCGAGCAGCCCGACCTCAACTGGGAGAATCCCGACGTTCGAGCCGCCGTGCACGAGATGCTGTCGTGGTGGCTGGCGCGCGGGATCGACGGCTTCCGCATGGACGTCATCAACCTGGTCTCCAAGACGATGCCACTGCGCGACGGACCGCTGCTCGACGGTGGTCCCTGGGGTGACGGCTTCGACCTGTTCTGCAACGGCCCCCGCATCCACGAGTACCTGAACGAGGTGCATCGCGAGGTCATCGCCCCGCACGGCAAGGTGCTGCTGACGGTCGGGGAGATGCCCCACGTGTCGGTCGACCAGGCCATCGCCTACACGGATCCGGCTCGTGAGGAAGTCGACATGGTGTTCCACTTCGAACACGTCGGCGTCGACCACGGTCCGGGTGGGCGCTACGACCCGGTGCCGCTGGACCTCGTCGCCCTCAAGCAGGTCATGGACAAGTGGCAGACGGGCCTCGCAGACGTCGGCTGGAACAGCCTCTACTGGAACAACCACGACCAGCCCCGCGCCGTGTCGCGCTTCGGGTCCGATGCTCCGGCCCATCGCGTGCGGTCGGCCAAGCTGCTGGGCACCGTGTTGCACATGCACCGTGGCACGCCGTACGTCTACCAGGGTGAAGAGTTGGGGATGACCAATCATCCGTTCACCGCGATCGAGCAGTACGACGACGTCGAGACGCGCAACTACTACGCGTATGCGACGGCGCGGGGTCGTGATCCTGACGTGGTGCTGGCCGGTCTCGCCGAGCAGAGTCGCGACCATGCCCGCACGCCGATGCAGTGGGACGACAGCAGCAACGCCGGCTTCACGACGGGCACGCCGTGGCTGCC
>DATFMD010000382.1:0-3173 GCA_035267125.1 Nitriliruptoraceae bacterium
ACGCAACCAGGTGAACCCGGCGCGGGCGAGCGCTTCCCCGCGGACGAACGCCACCCCCAGGATGGCCGCAGCCATGCCCACGGTGACGTAGCCGATGAGTTCCCGGGGATCGCCGAAGGTGTGCCCGGCGCCCAGGTCGAAGGTGACGCCGGCCCCGACGATCTGCCGTGCGGTGACCGAGCCCACGACCGAGGAGATGACGACGACCTGCAGGGAGCGGGCTCGAAACTGTCCCAGGATGACCTCCATGGCGAACAGCATCCCGCCGATCGGCGCATTGAAGGAGGCCCCGATGCCGGCCGCGACCCCGGCTGCGACCAGCGCGCGCAGGCGGGCTTCGTCCAGGCGGAAGAGTTGGCCGATGAGCGACCCGGTGGCGCCACCCATCAACACGATCGGTCCCTCGCGGCCACCGGAGGCGCCGCTGGACAACGCGACCGTCGTGGCCGCGAGTCCCGCCGCCGGCACGCGGCGCCGGAACCGGCCACCGCGGACCGCAAGGACCTCCATCGTGCGGACCACGCCGGATCCGGAGGGCTCGTTGGCGACGTAGGTCACGATCAGCCCGACCACCAGACCGCCCAGTGTCGGGATGGCCACGACTGCCCACTGGGGCACGGAACCGGTCCCCCACAGGAGCGGCTGCAGCCATCGGATCCCCAGGATCAGGACCGCCGCGAGCATGCCGGTGATCAGCCCCGTCAGCGCGCCCAGGGCCAGCAACACGCCCTCGAAATCGGAGGCGCCGGCGACGCTGGCCCGTACCCGCTGCACCAATGGCACCGGGTTGCTGGGCTGGTCGGTCGGGGAGGTCACCACGTTCGCGACGCTACACCGGCGTCGTTGCCCGTCACAGGTTGCGAGAGATCACCAGCCGTTGGATCTGGTTGGTGCCCTCGAAGATCTGCATCACCTTCACTTCGCGCATGTAGCGCTCGACGGGGAACTCGCGCGTGTAGCCGTACCCACCGAAGACCTGGACCGCGTCGGTGGTCACCGCCATGGCGTTGTCGGTGGCCACGAGCTTGGCGATCGCGGCAACGCGGCTGACGTCGCGGCCGGCGTCGCGCAGGCGGGCGGCATCCAGGACCGTGGCGCGCGCCGACCCGACCCGTGCGGCCATGTCCGCCAGCAGGAAGGCCAGGCCCTGGTGTCCGATGATCGGCTTGCCGAACTGCTCGCGTTCCCGGGCCCAGTCGACGGCGGCATCCAGCGCCGCCTGCGACACACCGGTCGCGATCGCGGCGATGCCCAGCCGACCGGAGTCCAGTGCGTCCAGCGCGATCGGCAGGCCCTGTCCGACCTCGCCCACCAGGTTGTCGCCGGGAACCCGCACGCCGTCGTAGTTGACCGTCGTGGTCGGCGACCCCGTCAGGCCCATCTTGTGTTCGGGCGCACCGAAGGACAGGCCGTCGGCATCGGCCGGCACGACGAAGCAGGACACGCCGCGACTGCGGTCGTCGGACGTGCGGGCGAACGTCGTGTAGTAGTCGGCATGTCCACCATGGGTGATCCAGGCCTTGGTGCCGGTCAGGATCCAGTCCTGCCCGTCGCGCTCGGCACGAGTGGTCATGGCGGCGACGTCGGATCCGGCCTGTGGCTCGGACAGGGCATAGCCACCCAGCTGGTCGCCGCCCACCATGTCGGGCAGCAGGCGACTGCGCTGCTCGTCGGTGCCGAACTTGGCCACCGCATGGCACGACAGCACGTGGACCGACATGGCCAGGGCCGGCGTGGCCCAGGCTCGCGCCACCTCCTCCAATGCCTGCAGGTAGACCTCGTAGGCCAGGCCACCGCCGCCGTACTCGGTGGCATGGGGCAGGCCGAGCAGACCAGCCTGTCCCAGCGTGGTGATGACGTCGCGGGGAAACGTGGACGTCGCCTCGTCGTCGGCCGCACGGGGTCGCAGCTCTCGATCGGCGATCGTGGTCACCATGTCGAGCAGGGCCTCGGCCTCGTCGTCAGGCAGCAGGCGGATGACGTCCATGGGCAGGCCGTTCGTCGTCGATCGCGCCGCACGCTCGGCACCGTCGGGCAGGCGTCCCGGGGAGGCACACAACGTGACAGGTGTGGGCGCAGGGTCGCGCAGGGTCGTGCAGCCAGCAGGATAATGTCACGAGCGTGGCTGCATGCCGGCACACCGGTCGGAGAATCCCGCGGCCGCACCCGCCAGATGCCCACCAGGTCGCGCCATGGCCCGGCAGGTTGCCCGCAGTCACCCATGGTGTTGTTGGTACCATGCGAAGACGCCCATCACGGGCAGTTGTGCCGGTTCGTGACGGTCCTTCGCCACCGAGCCCGGGCATGGACTCCGAGGGGCATCGACCCTGAACGAGGACCACGGGTCCAGGTGTCGCACCGGGAGGGCACCATCCCGCGCCCGTGCGTGCGGGAACGATCCACCGGACGGTGGCTCGTCACCAGCAAAGGTTGACCGACGTGAAGCCGACCCAGCGCCTGCTCCGTGGCCCCTTCTTCTGGATCATGCTGCTCGCGATGGTGATGCTGTTCACCGTGACCAGCGTGTCCGGCAGCTCGGGACCCGAGGAGCTGACCTACACGCAATTCACCGAGTTGGCCCAGGACGGCAAGCTGGCCGGCCAGGAACTCGACGCCGAGGAATTCACCCCCGTGACCGCGGGCCTGGAGTCCTACACCCTCAGTGGTGACTACGTCGGCGACGACGGCGAACCGGTGGCGTTCACCACGACGTACTCCGAGGCCATCAACGGCGACGAGATCAGTTCCCTGATCGACCAGGGCCAGATCAGCAACTTCGAGGTCGACCCCGAGCAGTCCTCCACGATCGTGTCGATCCTGATCTCGTGGTTGCCGTTCGTGCTGATCTTCGGGCTCTTCTTCTTCCTCATGCAGCAGATGCAGGGTGGCGGCAGCCGGCTCACCCAGTTCGGCAAGTCCAAGGCCAAGCTGGTCAACAAGGACGCGCCCAAGGTGACCTTCGCCGACGTGGCCGGCGCCGACGAGGCGATCGAGGAACTGCGCGAGATCAAGGACTTCCTCGAGAACCCGGCCAAGTTCCAGGCGATGGGTGCCAAGATCCCGAAGGGCGCACTGCTGTTCGGCCCTCCGGGCACCGGCAAGACGTTGCTGGCCCGCGCGGTGGCCGGCGAGGCCGGTGTCCCGTTCTTCTCGATCTCGGGTTCCGACTTCGT
>DATFMD010000383.1:0-11167 GCA_035267125.1 Nitriliruptoraceae bacterium
CTCGTCCACCCGCAACAGGCGACGGCTCGACACGTCGTGGAACGAGGAGACGACGCGGGCGCGCGGCAGCAACTCCTGGCACTCCTCGGCCGCAGAACCGGCATCGACGCGCACCGCCTTGGGGCCACGCTCGTCGAACACCATCGGGTTGACGACGTTGCACACGACCTTGTCACCGATCGCGTCCGCCAGCGACGGCAAGGTGGCCACCTGGGCCTCGTAGGGCACGGCGACCACGATGATCTCGGCGGCGGCGGCGACGTCGGCGTTCGTCCCGGCACGGACATCGGGACCGTCGCCCACCCGTTCCTGCACGTCCTCGACGGCCGCCTGGGCCTTCTCGAGCGTGCGTGACCCGATGTGGACCACGTGCCCGGCGCGCGCCCACCGAGCAGCCAGGCCCCTGCCCTGGGGGCCGGTCCCCCCGATGATGCCCAGGGACTCACGGATGTCGGCGCTGGTCATGGGGATCCTGACGAGACGGCATGGGTACGTCCCGGCGCACCCGAGACCATGACCGAGAATCTAGGCCCTGGTCGGCGTCGGTGCCGCCATGCCAAGCCACCCCCATTGACGGCGACACCGTTCGTCGGTCGTGGTCAATCGGGGTCGTCGATGCCCAGCGCAGCCAGTCGACGCCGATGGTTGGCCAGGATGTCGATGGCCAACTCACGCGTGGCCACGCCCTCGTCGGCGTCGTCGTCGAGCAGGATCTGGAGCGCATCGGTGTCGTGCATCACCCGCTGGTAGCCGGCCAGGGCCAGGCCCAACATCTCCTGGACGAAGGCGCGGAGGCGGTCCCGGTCCTCGGGCACGGCGACGATCGGCTGCAACTGCTCCAGTGCGAACGACTCGACCTCCTGGTGCGCCACCACCTGGGCGAACACGTGACGGGTCGGCTCCGGCAGACGCGGCGACAGCATGGTGAGGAAGTCGTTGGCGATCGCCCATCCGAAGGCCAGGGTGGCGCAGCCGTGGTCCCACTGTTGGCCCGCTCCGGCAAAGAACTCGTCGAAGGCCGGGCGCTGTCGGGCCAGCAGGCCCTCGGGCAGGTCAGTCAGTTCATCGAGGTGGGTGCGCAGCACCTCGTACTCGGCGTACTCGCGCGACGACAGTCGGGCCAGCTCTTCGGCAACCTCGATGTCGGGCGCCAGCCGGACGAGCGCCGCAGTGAGGCTGAACCCGGCCAGCTGGCCATAGGTCGCGGCGGCCACGAGTTGGGCCAGCGCGAGATCGTCCTGGCTCATTGCGGGCCACCCTGTCGACGCGGTCGCCAACCGAGGCGTTCCGAGATCTCGCGCGCCGACCGCAGCACCCGCAACGCCACGGCTTCTGGCTCGGGCAGCCGTGCCGTGGGCGCCACGATCCCGACGGCGGCGACGGCCTTGCCGACGTGGTCGAAGACCGGGGCGGCGACGCCGGATGCGCCGGCCTCGAGCTCGTCCCTGGTGTAGGCGACGCCTCGTTGGCGCACCGACTGCAGTTGCTGGTCACGGGCGCCTTCGGGCAGGAAGGCCAACAGCGCCCGACCGTGTGCCGACACGCCGAGCGGATGGCGGTACCCGACCCGATAGTTCACGCTGACGACTCGTTCGGCGGGCTCGACCACGTCGACCACCACCATGTCGTCGCGATCTCGCACGGCCAGGCAGGCAGTCTCGCCCGTCTCGTCGACAAGCGCCCGCAGGGCGGATCCGGCCAGGCGCCGAACCTCCAGGCCCTGGGCGGCCTGCACCCCGAGTTCGAGCACTGCCAGGCCCAGGCGGTACTTGCGGGAATCTGGGTCGCGGGTGACGTAGCCCTCGGTGCTCAGCGTCTCGAGCAGGCGGTAGAGCACCGCCCGGTCCAGCCCGGTGGTCTCGGCAAGCCCCGACACGGTGTCACCGTCATCGGCATCGCCGAGCGCGCCCAGCAGCGCCAGCCCGCGTGCCAGGGTGCGCGAACCCGTCGACCTGCGTGCGCCCCCTGAGGACGATTTCCCTGACGAGTCGGCCACCGCTGGTTCCTTGTGAGCGTCCGGCGCCGCATGACGTCGGTGTCGTGCACCTGAGTATGGTCGCGCGCACCCCGCGCGGTCAAGCCCATCCACCGAACATTCGGCCGGGTCGCCACGCGCAGGCGATCTGCGTCGACAACGTGCAGGGCCAGGCGGGTCGATCAGCCGTCCTCGCTACGCTGCCATCCCGGCCACCCAGCCCGACGACGGCGCTGCGGAGGCGTCCCGCCCACCTGACGACAGGCCCATCCTCGTGGCAGAAGAAGAAGACGACACGACCCCCGAGTCGCCACTGGCGATCTCTGGCCAGGCGCGCGCATTCAAGAAGTTGTTCGAGCAGCGCATCCTGTTCCTCAACGGGCCCCTGGAACAGGAGACGTCCGACTCGCTGGTGGCCCAGTTGTTGGCGCTGGACGCCGACAGTGATGACGACATCACGCTCTACATCAACTCGCCGGGCGGGATCATCACCGGGATGTTCGCGATCTACGACACGATGCACATGCTCAAGTCCAAGGTCAACACCCGTTGTGTCGGGCTGGCCGCGTCGGCAGGGGCCTTCCTGCTGGCCACGCCCACGGGCAGTCGTGAAGCCACCGAGAACGCCCGCATCATGATCCACCAGCCCCTGGGCGGCGCTCGCGGCACCGCCAAGGACATCGAGATCCAGGCGCGCAACATCCTGTGGATGCGCCAGCGTCTCAACGAGATGCTGGCCGAGGCCACCGGCAAGGACGTCGAGCAGATCGCCGAGGACACCGACCGCGACAACTGGATGACCGCATTGGAGGCCCAGGACTACGGCCTCATCGACGACGTGGTCCCGGCCCGACACGGCGTCACCACGATGTGATCGCGACCGCCAGCCACGACGACGCCCTCCCGGGATCTCGGGAGGGCGTCGTCGTGGTCGTGTCGCTCGCAGGCGTGGTCAGCCCTTGGCGGGCAACTGGTCGTCGGGGACGTACAGGTAGTACTCCTGGTCGTCCTCCTCCCAGTCCATCTCCAGCACGTCCTTGGCCACCGCAGCCTTGGTGAACTGCAGGAAGCCCGAGTAGCCGAAGTCCTTTTCGGAGAAGTCGGCCTGGCGCTTGCGCAACTGGTCCTTGAGGCCCGACAGGGGCGGGTCGCCGCCCAGCTCGTCCATCAGGTCGATCACGGTCGTGCGCAACAGGTCGAAGGCCTCCGTCTCGGACGACTCGCCCTTCTCCGACGACGGGAAGTCGACTTCGGGGTCACCGGGTGCGGAGCCCTCGGTGAGCTTGACGATGCCGTTGGACTCGAGGTGGCGCAGCATCTCCTGGAAGCCGCGGAACCCGTAGTCGCCCTCGGCGAAGGTCGGGTCCTTGCGCAGCAGTGCACGCTTGAGGTTGGAGGCCTGCACGGCGCCGGCGGCCGACGACTGCATGCCCGACAGGGTGCGCTTGATCAGTCGTTCGAGTTGGCGCAGGTCCTGCTTGCCCGACGACTTGGACGAGCTCGACGAGGACTTGCCCGACGACGACTTCTTGGACGACTTGGAGCGCGACGACTTCTTGGAGCCGCCCCCGGAGTTGCGCTGGGGGGCGCCGTCGAGGCGGTCGTAGAAGATGAACTCGTCACAGGAGGGTGGCAGCATCTTGGACGTCGAGCCCTTCATGCCGACGCCGATGACGCGCTTGTTGAGTTCTCGCAACTTGCTCACCAACGGGGTGAAGTCCGAATCGCCGGAGACGACGACGAAGGTCGACACGAAGTCACGCGTGAGCGCGAGTTCCATGGCGTCGACGGCCATCTGGATGTCGGCGGCGTTCTTGCGCACCGAGTCGGAGCGCTGGGGGATCTCGATCAGTTCGATGTTGCCGTCGACGAGGCCACGGCGGTCATCTCGAAACAGGTTCCAGTCTGCGTAGGCCCGCCGGGTGATGAGCCGGCCGCGTTCGGCCAGCGCATCCAGCAGCGGGGAGACATCGAAGCGCAGTCCGATGTCGCGGGCGCCGATCGCAACGTTCTCGTGGTCGATGAACAGTGCGAGGCGTTCTTCAGTGGTGTCATGTGTAGTCATGGACGCCACCGTAGCGCCTGGGCCACACGCCCATCGTCGGCCAACCGCGACGAACGGGCCCGCATCGACGACCCTGGCGGGATCAGATCCCCGCGCGCGTGGCGGCGTCCTGCCCCTGGGCCGCCAACGCCGGCACGACCTGTTCGAAGGTTGCCACGTCGGCCGCGTCGACCTCGCCGTAGGCACCGGCCTTGACGCGTGCCAGCACGCCTTCCAGGATCACGGCGAGCTTCCAGTACCCGAAGGCGACGTAGCGATCCAGGTGGCCCAGGTCACGGTCCGAGTTGGCCGCATAGCGCTCCAGCACGGTGTCGATCGGGGGCATGCCCTCGATGGCCGCCGCGGCGGGGATCAGGGGCAGCCCCTCCCCCTGCCCGAACGGGTCCCAGTAGACGGACAGCAGCCCCAGGTCGGCCAACGGGTCACCAAGGGTGCACAACTCCCAGTCGAGCACTGCCACCACCGACCCGTCGTCGGCCACCATCAGGTTGTCGAGGCGGTAGTCCCCGTGCACGATCGCCGCGCCCTGCTGCTCGGGGATCGCTGCTGCCAGGCGCCCGTGCAGGGACTCGATGGCCGGGACGTCTCGGGAGCGACCCTTGTCGTACTGGCCGCGCCAGCGATGCAGTTGCCTGGCCAGGTAGTCGTCGCGCCGGCCGAGATCGTCCAGTCCGACATCGGCGGGCTCGATCGCGTGCAGGCGGGCCAGCACGTCGGCCAGGTCCTCCGCAGCACGGAGCCGAGCCGGAAGCGCCAGGCCGGCAGCGTCGGACTGCGTCCGCACCACGTGGCCGGCCACGAACTCCATGACGTAGAAGGG
This sequence comes from Nitriliruptoraceae bacterium, assembly GCA_035267125.1. GTDB lineage: Bacteria > Actinomycetota > Nitriliruptoria > Nitriliruptorales > Nitriliruptoraceae > Salsipaludibacter. Next base: position 4,861 of record DATFMD010000383.1, read on the forward strand.
CGCACCCAGCACGTCGTCGGTCGTCTCCTGCCCGACGACCGGCGGTACCGGCACGTCCGCATCCTGCAGTGCGGAGATGATGCGGAACTCACGACCGACGTCGTGGGCGGAGGCAAGCACGGAATGCAGGGGCGGGCGCCGCAGGACCCAGCGTCTGCCGGCTTCGTCGGTGACGACGTACGTGAGGTTGGAGCGGCCCCCGGCAACCGTGGCAAATGCGAGGTCTCCCTGGACGTCGGCATGGTCGGCGAACCACGCGGCCAGGGCAGGACCGTCGATGCCTGGGGGAACGGTCGAGTCGCCCGATGCCGTCGTCAATGGCCCGCCGTCCTGGTCGCGTCGACGTGACGATAACCGGTCACGCGGCCACCGTCGTCAGTCGCGCTCGATCGACAGCACCTCGACACCCTGGGCCTGGTCCCTCGATCCGGTGTGACCCTCGATGAGGTCCGTGTCATCGGCGTCGTCCATGAAGGGATGGCGGCGTGCCCACAGCGTGAGCATCGCGGGCAGCACGATGATCGACGACAGCAGGGCCAGTCCGATCGTCATGGCCAGCACGATGCCGAACTGGCGGAACGGCCCGATGGTGGAGAACACCAGCACACCGAAGCCGGCCATCGTGGTCACGGCGGAGCCCACCAGGGCACCACCGGTGTTGCGCAGGGTGTCGCGCATGGCCGTGAGGGTGTCCTCGTGGGTCCTGCGGTCCTCCAGGAACCGGTTCACCACGTGGATGCCGAACGGCACCCCGATGCCCACGGCCAGCGCGGACACCATGGCGGTCAGCACGTTGAACGGGATGCCGAACACCGCCATGAGCCCGAACACCCAGGCGACGACGAAGGCGACGGCGAGGATGGCCAACACACCCAGCATCGGCTTGCGGGCACGTGCCCAGAACGCCAGTGCGAGGATCAGCATCGAGGCCACCAGCGTCAGCACGAGCCCGCGAAGCTGGCTGGCCTGCAGTTCGGACAGGACCAGGTCGATCAGCAGCCCGTCGGAGGCCGCCTCGACCGTCATGTCGGCATCGGTGAGGATGGGAGCGAGTTCGTCCAGCCCGTCGCCCAGGTCACGGACCTGGTCGCCGGCCGTCGTCGGGATCGTCACCAGCGCAGCGTCGAAGCCGCCCTGGTCGTCGCTGGACACCACGCTCGCCGAGGACGGATCGAGCGCGAGCATGCCGTCGTAGAGCACGGTCACGTCCGTGCCGTCGGCAACGCCGCTGGCCGGGTCGAATCCGCTGGCCTGGAGTTCGGTGAGGAAGGCCGTCACCGTCGCTGGATCGACGCCTTCGGGCAATGCGCCCTGCTCCGAATCACCGGCGCCGAGCGCCGCCTGCATGCCCGCCAGCCGTGCCACGACCGAATCCACCTGGACGTCGTCACGGACGTCGTCGAGCTCGGTCACCTCGGTCGTGTAGCGAGCGAGCGAGTTGAGGGCCTCGACGGTGTCGACGGGACCCTCCGCCAACACCTGGGTCGACTCTGTGACGTCGCCCTGGAAGGCGTCCTCGGCACGCTCGATCTGTGCGAGCGCGTCCGAGTCCGAGGGGAAGAACTCGGTCTGGCTGAACTCGGTGGACAGGTTGGTGGCACTGATCGCGCCAACGACGACCAGCGCGAGGGCGCCGCCGATCACGGGCCAGGGGTGTCGGACCGCGGTCGGTGCCACGGCGCTGGCGGCACGCCCCAGCAGGCCGGGATCCCGCGACTGGTTGCGCTCAGGCTTCAGCGTGCCGCGCGTCGCGCGACGTCGGTCGACCAGCGACCGCACCGACGGCACGAACCCGGTCATGATGATGAAGGCAGCCACCACCCCGATCGCCGCGAACACGCCGAAGTCCTGGAGCGGGGGCAGCGGGTTGGACAGGTTGGTCAGGAAGCCGACCACGGTCGTGATGGTGGCGAGCAACAGGGCCACGCCCACGGCTCCGATGGCCGAGGACGCGGCCTGTGCGGGGTCCTGGTCCTCCGCGCGTTCCTCGCGGTAGCGCATCGTGAGGTGGATGCCGTAGTCGACGCCGAGCCCCACGAGCAGGATCGGGATGGCCGTCGTCATCTCGGACTGCCCACCGGTCCAGCCCAGGCCCTTGGGTCCGACCAGGGCGGCGCCACCCTGCATCCAGATGATGGTGAAGAACAGCCCGAGCATCGAGGCGATGACGTCCATCGGGCGCCGGTAGATCGCGACCAGGATCAGGATGATCAGCCCGACGGCGACGAGCAGCAGGGTGCTCAACTGGGCGGTGATCGAATCCGTGATCTCGGCGCTCAGCGCAGCCAGGTCGAACGGCGCGATCTCGAAGCCGGAGTCGGTCGTGCCACCGAGTGCGACCAGGGCCTGCTGGGCCGGTGTGTCCCCGGTCTCCGAGACGGCTTCCGAATCGAGGAAGACGATGACGACCCCCGCGGTCGCCGACGTCTCGGTCACCTCGCCGCCCAGGGTCGCGCTCAACAGCCCCCGCTGTGCTTCGGGAATGCTTGCCAGTGACTGGGCGTACAGCTGGTCGACCTGCTCGTCGGTCAACGAAGCCGGGTCCAGGCCCTGGGCCGCGGCTGCCTGGAGGACGAGATCTCCCCACGTGACCACGGCGGGCTGCGTCTCGGTCTCCTCGGCCAGGGCGGCCGACAGGTCCGGGTCGGTCCGGATGTCCTCGATCAACTGCCCAGCGACCTCGATGCCCTCCGGCGACAGCATGTCGCCACCGTCCGGGGCATAGACGCTGACCTGGACCGCGGCGCGATCGGAATCCGAGGCGAACTCCTCGTCGATCGTGTCGAGCGTGGCCGAGATCTCGTTGTCGGGGAGGAAGTTCTGGAACCCCTGGTCCTGGACGGTCAGGGCACCTGCGGCGGCACCGAACCCGAGGGTTGCCACGACGATGGCGACGATGACGGCGACCGGGTGCGTGCGCACGAGGGTCTGGATGAGGCGGATGATGGCTTGCACGACGATGACCTTGGAGTGACGAGGCAGACGAACGCAGGATACGGCGTGGATGCCGGGGTCGGGGATGCCTCAACGTGGGGGTTGAAATAGTTGCACATCGAAAATATCATCATGCGCACGTATCTGCCACGCCTCGCCCCGTGCCACTGCAGGTGGTCGCACGCATTTCGCGCCGGAGTCCAACCATGACCGAGCAGGATCCCCGGACCGCCACGTCGCCGCCGGGCACGCCGAGTGACCCCCCCGGCCTCGAAGCGCTGATGGGTCGTCTTCGTGCTGCGGTGGCCCGGGGTGCAGGACGCGTCGAGGACTCAGTGGGGCGTTCGACCAGCCAACTCGTGGTGCTGCAGTCGATCGGTGACGGGGCGACCGGGGTCAGCGACGTTGCCGCGGCATGCCTGACCCACGTGTCCAGTGCGTCGCGCACCGTCGACGCGTTGGTCCGCGACGACCTCGTCATCCGCAGCGTGGATCCCGACGACAGACGCGCCGTCGTCCTGGAACTGACCGATGCTGGCGCCGCCTGTCGTGACGAGATGGCCCGGGCCCGTGGCGAGGTGGTCGATCAGGCGCTGTCAGGGTTCACACCGAGCGAGCGGCAGGCCCTGGCCCATCTGCTCGATCGCTTCCTGACCGGCCTCGAGCAGGCGCTGGGCGACGACGATGGGGGGCCACCTCCAGAAAGGCAACCTTCGGAAACGTCCCGGGAGCGCACGTCCGGGGAGGGCACGTCCGGGGAGGGCACGTCCGCTGACGCGCGTGCCCGGCGCTGACGGGCAGGCCGTGACGAGTGGGCCCGGGCAACGTGCGCAGCGGCGACGGCTGGGTGGCCACTGCGCCCGGTTTCCGGACGCCGACGGCGTCCCGACCCGGAGTCAGTCGACGTCCCAGACACTGCCCGATTCCAGCAGGTCCTGCAGGTCGGCATCCCGGGCATCCCTGGCCTGGCGCACCTGGTCGTTGAGCATGTCGTCGTAGACCGGGCGATCGACGTCGCGGAAGATGCCCAGTGGCGTCGGACCGGTGGGGTTGTGCGACAGTCGTGACAGCGCGAAGGCCGTCGTGGGTTCCTCGCGCCCCGCATCGTGGATGACCACGCGGTCGCCTGCCTCCGCGGTGGCCACGATCCGCAGCGACCCGTCGGCCTCGGCCACAACCGCGCGCTCGCCATCGGGGCCGAACACGATCGGTTCGCCCTGGCGCAACGGAATCTGGTTGATGACCTTGGTGTCACGGTCGGTGATCGCGTGGGAGAAGTCATCGTTGAACACGACGCAGTTCTGGTAGATCTCCACCAGCGACGTGCCACGGTGGGCGTGCGCCGCCGTCAGGACCTCGGTCAGGTGGGCTCGGTCGGTGTCGATGGTGCGCGCGACGAACGTCGCCTCGGCCCCCAGTGCCAGCGACACGGGGTTCAACGGCTGGTCGATCGATCCCATCGGGGTCGACTTGTGCACCGAGCCTCGGGGCGACGTCGGCGAGTACTGGCCCTTGGTCAACCCGTAGATCTCGTTGTTGAACAACAGGATGTTGACGTTGACGTTGCGACGCAACGCATGGATCAGGTGGTTGCCGCCGATCGACAGGGCATCGCCGTCACCGGTGATCACCCAGACGTCCAGGTCGGGCCGCGAACTCGAAAGGCCGGTCGCGATCGCCGGGGCACGACCGTGGATCGAGTGGATCCCGTAGGTGTCCATGTAGTACGGGAACCGACTCGAACAGCCGATCCCGGACACGAACACCGTGTCGTGGGGCGCCCGGCCCAGGTCTGCGAGCAACTTCTGCAGCGTGGCGAGGATGGCGTAGTCACCACAGCCCGGACACCATCGAACCTCCTGGTCCGACGAGAAGTCCTTGCGGGTGTACTGGGGCAGGTCAGTCGTGGTCATGCCGAGACCTTGGTCGTGGCGGCCAGTGCCGAGATCCGTTCGGCGATGTCGCCGGCTCGCATGGGTTGTCCGGTGATGCGGTTGTAGCCGGTCACGTCGACGAGATAGCGCGCACGCAGCAGCATGGCCAGTTGCCCGGAGTTGTTCTCCGGCATCAGGACACGGTCGTAGCGGGCAAGGATGTCTCCGAGGTCCGACGGCAACGGATTGAGGTGACGCAGGTGCGTGCGCGCGACCTTGGTGCCGGCCTCACGCGCCCGTCGCACCGCACCCAGGATCGGGCCGTACGTGGACCCCCACCCGAGCACCAGGACCCGGGCGTCGCCGTCGGGATCGTCCACCTCCAGGGGTGGCAGCGACTGCGCGATCGCCTCGACCTTGTCATGGCGCAGCAACGTCATGGCCTGGTGGTTGTCGGCGTCGTAGGAGATGTTGCCGGTGCGGGCATCCTTTTCGAGTCCGCCGATGCGGTGGGCCAACCCGGGCGTGCCGGGCAGGGCCCAGGGACGAGCCAACGTGTCGGGGTCGCGCAGCAACGGGACGAAGCCCTCCGGCGTGTTGGGCTCGGTGGTGAAGTCGACGTCGATCGCAGGCAGGGAGGAGGCATCGGGGAGCAACCACGGCTCCGACGACGTTGCCAGGAACCCGTCGGACAGCACGATCACCGGGATCCGGTGCACCAGGGCGATGCGGGCGGCCTCGAAGGCGGCGTAGAACGCGTCGGACGGTGACTGCGGCGCGATCACCGGGACCGGTGACTCGCCGTTGCGTCCGAACATCGCCTGGAGCAGGTCGGCCTGCTCGGTCTTGGTCGGCAACCCCGTCGACGGCCCGCCCCGCTGGACGTTGATCACCACCAGCGGCAACTCGGTCGCGATGGCCAGGCCCAGCGCCTCGGACTTGAGGGCCAATCCAGGCCCCGAGGTCCCGGTCACGGCCAACTGGCCACCGAAGGCGGCGCCGATGGCCGAACCGATGGCCGCGATCTCGTCCTCGGCCTGGAAGGTGCGGACGCCGAAGTGCTTCAGCGCCGACAGTTCGTGGAGGATGTCCGAGGCCGGGGTGATCGGATACGACCCGTAGAAGATGTCGAGGCCCGACTGCACGCTGGCCGCGACCAGGCCGTAGGCAAGGGCCTGGTTGCCGGCCATGTTGCGATACCGGCCCGGAGCCAGCGAGGCCGGCGGCACCTCGTAGGTGTAGGTGAAGACCTCGGTCGTCTCGCCGAACGCATGGCCGGCGTTGAGCACGCGGATGTTGGCGTCCCGGATGGCCGGGGCCGATGCGAACTTGGTCGTGAGCCAGTCCAGCGTGGGCTCGATGGGGCGCGAGAACATCCACGACACCAGGCCCAATGCAAACATGTTCTTGCAGCGCTCGGCCTGCTTCTTGTTGAGCACGCCCTCACCGACCTCGTCGGCCAGGGCACGCATCGTCATGTCAGTGATCGCCACTTCGTG
>DATFMD010000384.1:0-6234 GCA_035267125.1 Nitriliruptoraceae bacterium
GATGGCCTGGGCCAGGGCTTCTACCTGCAGATGCAGGCGTTCGCGAACGCCCGCCTGCAGACTGCGGCGCGCGCCCTGGGGGTCATGCAGGCGGCGCTGGAGGAGGCCGTTGCCTACGCCGGCCAGCGCCATGTCTTCGGCACCGCGCTGGGCGACTACACGCTGACCAGGGCAAAGATCGCGCGGATGGCAGCAATCGTGGCAGCCACCCGCGCTTTCGCGTTCGAGGTCGCGAGGATGCTCGCGTCGGGCAGCGGCCAACTGGAGGCCTCGATGGTCAAGCAGTTGGCCTGCCGCGTCGCTGAATGGGTCACGCGCGAGGCCCAGCAACTCCACGGCGGCTACGGCTATGCCGAGGAGTACACGGTGTCGCGCCTGTTCGTCGACGCCCGCGTCCTGAGCATCTTCGAAGGCGCCGACGAAGTCCTCGCCCTGAGAGTCATCGCCCGCCAACTGCTGGCCGACGCAGCCTCCTGACCTCGACGCTCATGGTGTCCGTGGAGTTGTGAGCGCAGCGAGCAATCTCCAGTGCGTGCGAAGCACGCGCGCGCAGCGAGCAATCTCCAGTGCGTGCGAAGCACGCGCGCGCTAGCGGGCGATGGTGGGGTCGGACTGGTGCACGCGCATGCGCAGCGTGTGGACCGAGTCGCCCGACAGGATGCCGGGGCGACCGAACAGCCGGCCCCCCTGCCAGTTCGACAGGCCCAGCTCGGGCTTGTCGAGTGCGTACTGGCCATCGACCCATCGGGTGAAGCCGTCTCCGACGAAGGGTGCGTCGACGGTGGCGAAGAACTGCTCGTGTTCGGCGGTGTCCTCGGACACCAGGCTGGCCACGAATCGGGGGGACTGGGTGTTGAACCACTCGACCGCCTGCGTCATCGTGTCCGCAACGGCCAGGGTGATCTCGGGGCTGTCCTCCCACTCCCACTCCCGGCCCAACTCCGAGGCGGAAATCGTCTCGGCGCGCGGTTCCACGTGGTCGCCGTCGGCCCGTCGGATCGTCACGCGGTCCCCGAACCAGTGGGCCGGCACGTGATGCTGGTCACCGTCCCGGACATGGAGTTTCGGTGCCGCACCCCGGTCCGCGGCCGCCCGTTCGAGGCCTGCCAGGACCCGCGAGATCATCATCGGGGCCTCGTCGGCCGTGACCACCATGGTGTTGAGCGTGTTGCAGACCTTGCGGTCCAGCGACGACGCGACGACGTCTTCGAGCCGGTCCGGGTCGGCCGCGGTCGTGGCCACGATCCAGGCCCCGCCGGTGCCGTGCAGCGACACCGGGTTGCCGGCCGCTCGCGCGATGGCGCCGAGCTGGGCGACGGCGGCGCCCGACCCGCGGGCGACAGCCAGTCCCAGGCGGGGATCCGAGAACATTGCCCATGCGGCGGCGTGGGAGGCAGAGTCCAGGAGTGTCACGGCGCCGGGAGGGAGTCCGGCAGCTGCCAGCGCCGGTGCCAACGCACCCTCGACGAGGGCTCGCGCCGTGCCCAGGGCGTCCGACCCGATGCGAAAGACGACCGCGTTGCCCGACCGCAGCACACCGGTCGCGTCGGCGAAGACGTTGGGGCGGCCCTCGAACACGAAGGCGACCACCCCCAGCCCGTCGCGGACCAGGTCGACGTCCCACCCGTCATGGTCGATCGTGTCCACGACCTGGCCCCGCCCGGATGCCATGGTCGCCCAACTGCGCAGCCCGGCCACCATGTCTGCGCGCATGCGATCCGACAGGACCAGTCGAGTCGTCGAGCGGCCACGTGCAGTCGCCTGTTCGACATCCGCGGCGTTGGCTGCCGCGATCGGTGCGAACACCTCGTCGTCGGCCAATCGGTCCGCGAAGCCGACGTAGAAGGCGGTGATGGCCTGGTCGGACACGGCTCCCAATTGGGCGAACGCCTCGACGCCTCGGTCGACGGCCGCAGTGGCGCGCTCGCGTTCGCCGGCCGGCACGTGCAACAGCGCCGGTGGATCGGCCACCACGACAAGGCTGTCACCGGGTGCGAAGGCGCTCGCGAGGTCGTCGTCGACGTGCAGGACGCGGTCGCCACCGACCACGATCGGCATGCCGGGGGACAGGGACTTCAGCGCGATGGGTTCCATGGGGCCGCAGCCTAGACGTGGGGCAGCGGGGGAGGTGACGTCACCACGGGCGTGTGTCGCGATGGCTGTCTAGCAGAGCGGGCCCAGTGTGGGATACGGGTCCACGGCGCCGCCGCCGCCGGGATGCACCTCGAAGTGGATGTGGTAGACGGTTCCGACCGCGTTGCCGGTCCATCCGTTGTAGGCGACGTGCTGGCCGGTGGACACGCGTGCCCCGTCCCCGACGGCGTAGCCATCGAGGTGCATGTAGTAGTAGTGCACACCGTCGTCACCGCGCAGGATCGCCCAGTGGCCGGCGCTGGAGCCGTAGCTGCGAATGTCCCAGGTGCCCGACGTGATCGCGTACACCGTCTGTCGGTAGCCACCGGCGATGTCGTTGCCCATGTGCCGACGGGAGCCACCGCCGCGGGGGTCGCCCCAGTAGCTGACGATGTTTGCGGGTGACATCGGGCACACCTTGCCCGACGACGAGGGTGGCGGTGGCGGTGGCGGCTCTGGCTCTGGCTCCGGCTCGGGTGGAGGCGGTGCGGAGGGCTCGGGCTGCGAGGTCGGGGTGGACTGCGACGTCGTCGAACTCGACGTCGAGGTCGACGCAGGGGAGGCCGCCGCTGCGGCCTGGGCTGCGGCAGCAGCCTCTGCCTCTTCGGCACGCTGGGCAGCGGCAGCTGCTGCGGCGGCAGCCGCCTCCCGGGCCTCGCGTTCCCGACGTTCGCGTTCCCGACGCGCGGCCTCGCGGGCCTCGATGGCCTGGTCGATGCGGGCGATCTCGGCCTGCAGGCTGGCGCTTTCGTCGCTGAGCGAGGCCTGGCGGCTTGCGAGTTCGTCCCGCAGTGCCTGGGCCTCGGCAAGGCTGGCGGCGACCTCTTCGCGGATGGCCTCGGCCTCGGCCTCGACCTCGGCGATGACGGCCTGCTTGGCGGCGAGTTCGTCCTGCAGTTGGGCGAAGTTGGCCTTCGTGGCCTCGGCTGACTCGGCGACGACGCGGTCGTTGTCCGCCAGGCGACCAGCCAGTGCGGCCCGTTGCAGCGCGTCCTCGGAGGTGACGCCCTCGAACATGGCCAGCATGGGGGCGGCGGTCGTGCCGTGCATGTAGAGCGTGCGGGCCTGGTCGGTGATGCGGTCCTCGGCGGCGGTGACGACCTCGTTCAGGTCCAGGATCTCCTGGATGATGGTCGCGGCCTCGCCCTCGAGACGTTCCGTCTCGTCCTCGACGACGCCCAGGCGTGCCTCGGCGTCGTCCAGGTCGGCCTGGACCCGCGTGATCTCATCTCGGATCTCGGACAGTTCGGCCGTCGTGAGGTCGAGTTGGGTGCGCGTCTGCGACAGCGAGGACTCGGCCTGGTCGCGTTCATCCTCGAGCGACTGCGCCGATGCCAACTGGGGGACCAGCAGTGCCACCATCGCCACGACGACGACAGCGATGCGCCCCGCCACGCGCACGCGGGCACGACGGGGCTGGGCGGGGAGGTGGGGAGACAGGGGGATGCTCCAACAGCACGGACGACAACTGCGAGTCTAGGTGCCGGGGGTGGTCGTTCGAACCAGCGACCACCGTCGTTCGGACAGGGGCGAATGGCCCACTCAGCAGACTGCGGCGAGGTATGGGTAGGGGTCGACGGCGCCGCCGCCACCCGGGTGGATCTCGAAGTGGATGTGGTACACGCTGCCGACCGCGTTGCCGGTCCAGCCGTTGTAGGCAGTCTGTTGCCCGACCGACACGCGAGCGCCATCACCCACGGCGTGGCCGTCGAGGTGCATGTAGTAGTAGTGCAGGCCATCGTCGCCACGCAGAATGGCCCAGTTGCCGGCACTGCTGCCGTAGCTCTGGATGTCCCAGACACCTGACGCCATCGCGAAGACCGGTTCGCGGTAGTCGCCGTACAGGTCGTTGCCCTGGTGGGAGCGCGTGCCACCGCCACGTGGCCACCCCCAGTCGTTGAACAACTGCGGAATGGAGTTCATCGGGCAGGCCCGCCCCCCGCTGGACGATGCCGTGGCACCCCCGCTGGCGGCAGGCGTGCTGCTGGCCGCCGTGGCGGCCTGCTCGGCGGCCTCTTCCTGGGCCGCTTCCTGGGCTGCGGCACGGGCGGCAGCCGCGGCGGCCGCGGCCTGGGCTGCAGCCTCGGCGGCCTCGATCTCGGCGGCGAGTTCGGCCTCGCGCGCACCGAGGTCGTCGATGCGGGCCTCCAGACCGTCACGCAGGTCCTGGGCCTGGGCGAGGTCTGCATCCATCTGGGTCTTGACCTCGGCGGCCTGTTCCTGGCGGTCGACCAGTTCGGCCTGGACCAGGTGCACCTGCTCGACGGCGGCGTCGATGTTGGCCTGGTCGGCGGCAGCGGACTCGACGGCGAGCTGGTCGTCCTTGGTCAACAGGTTGACCAGACTGGCGCGATCCATCGCCGTGTCGACGTCGTCGCCGGTGAGCAGTTCCATGACCGGACTGGCCTGGCCGTTCATGTAGATCGAACGGGCACGGTCGGCCATGGCCGCCTTGCCCTGGTCGATGCGCTCCTGGAGCGCGAACATCTCGGCCTGGGCGTCGTCGACCTGCGCCTGCAGTGACAGGATCTCGTCGTCCAGCAGCTCGAGGCGCACCGCGGCGGTCTCGACCTCGGCGGTCAGGTCGGCGATGCGATCGCGGACCGCGTCCAGGTCGGCGGTGGCGGCATCGATGCTGCTGGCGGTCTCGGCCTTCTCGGACTTGAGGTCGTCAATGTCCTGTGCCCGGGCAGGTGTCGCTGCGGTCAGCAGTCCGACGAGCAGCGCCAGCACTCCGACGAGCACGAGGGCATGGCCCTGCCGACGGGCAGGACTGGTCAGGGAGGGGGAAGAAGGAGATTGTGACATCGTTCTCAAAGTACCCGGATCGGGCGTCGCGCCGCAGATCGTGGTGGCCGTTCGGCCATTGGACACCCGGGGTCGGATCCGGGCGACGCAGAAGCGAGGGCAGTACCGTGCGACCACGGTCGCGACGGACTCAAGGCGATGAATGACAACCCACCACGGGCAGCAGGCAACGAACCCGGAGACCAACGGGGCAGGGGGCAACCGGGCCGGCGGGGCAGCCGGCACCAATGGCGGGCGTCGGCCGACGTCACGCGTGCGCCTGCACGGCGCGGTCATTCGTTTTGCCGGTGACTCCGGTGACGGGATGCAGTTGACCGGCGACCGCTTCACCTCGGAATCCGCTGCCGCCGGCAACGACCTTGCAACCTTGCCGGACTTCCCGGCCGAGATCCGCGCTCCCGCCGGCACGCTGGCAGGGGTGTCGAGTTTCCAGGTGCACTTCTCCGATGACGACATCCACACGCCGGGTGACGAACCCGACGTGCTGGTGGCGATGAACCCCGCAGCGCTGGCCAAGCACCTCGGTGCCGTCAAGGCCGGCGGCACCCTGATCATCAACACCGACGCGTTCACGAAGCGCAACCTGTCGAAGGCCGGGTTCGAGGACAACCCGCTCGAGTCCGACGCGTTGACCGACTATCGCGTGCACGAGGTGGCGATCACCGACATGACGATGCGTGCCCTGGCCGACGAGGTCGGTGAGGGCGCGCTCAACAAGAAGCAGGCCGAGCGCTGCAAGAACATGTTTGCGCTGGGCCTGGTGTCGTGGATGTTCTCGCGCCCGATCGAGCCCACGCTGGACTGGCTCGCGGCCAAGTTCGCAAAGGCCCCGGCCATCCGGGACGCCAACATCCGCGTGCTCAACGCCGGCCATGCCTTCGGCGAGACGACCGAGGTCTTCACCTACACCTACGAGGTCCCGCCAGCCTCGCTGGCTCCGGGCCGCTATCGCAACATGGCCGGCAACCAGGCCCTTGCCTACGGCCTGGTCGCGGCCAGCGTGCAGTCGGGCCTCGACATCTTCTACGGGTCGTATCCGATCACCCCGGCATCCGACATCCTCCACGAACTCTCGGCACTGAAGCACTTCGGCGTCCGCACCTTCCAGGCCGAGGACGAGATCGCGGCCATCGGTTCGGCCATCGGCGCTGCCTTCGGTGGCCAGTTGGCGGTCACCGGAACCTCGGGGCCGGGGCTGGCCCTCAAGTCCGAGGCGCTGGGCCTGGCCATGGCGACCGAGTTGCCGCTGGTGGTGATCAACGTCCAGCGTGGCGGTCCGTCGACGGGGTTGCC
>DATFMD010000385.1:0-3282 GCA_035267125.1 Nitriliruptoraceae bacterium
GTCGACGGCCCACGCGTCGTGGCACGCGTGCTGGCCGATCGTGTCGTCCACGCCTCGTACCGCGTCGGGGACCACCTCGCTCCCACGTCTGCAGCTTCCGTGGTGCTCGATGCCGAACTCGACCCGACGTTGGACGAGGTCCGGGCTGCAGGGCTGGCCGTGGCCAGCGACGACGACGTGGTCGAGGTGGCGGCCCCCGTCTGTCGTGACGACCACCATCCGGATGCCGTTGTGGGCATCGCGATTCCCCGACAACGCGCCACTCCCGCGGTCCTCGAAGCCGCCCGGGACCGTGCCAGGGCGATGGCTGCCGACATGTCACGACGACTGGGTGCGTCGACGTGGCGACCGTGGGGCGCCGAGACGACGCCCATCGGTGCCGCTCGCGATTTGGGCCGCGACGAGGTGCAGGACCTGATGACCGGCCGCCTGGGTGCGCAACTGGCCTGCCTCACCGACAGCGGCACACCCCACGTGGTGCCGCTGTGGTTCGAGTACGACGGCGACCACGTCTGGCTGGCGGCCTCCCCCGGGTCCTCGTGGGCGCGCTACGTGGCCGACGGCGCACCGGTGTCACTCACGATCGAGGAACCGTGGCCCAACCTGCGTCGCGTGTTCATCCAGGGCCACGCGCGCCCGGTGGCCGACGACGATCCCGCCGCCACCGTCGACGGCGGCGTGCTGGGGCTGCGTCGTCGGCTGGCGCAGCGCTACCTCGGTCCTGCCGCTGCCACCGACCACATGGCGTCGTCGGAAGGGTGGTCACTGGTGTCGGTCACCCCGGAGCGCATCATCGGGCGCGCCGGACTGCAGGCGGTGGCATCGTGAAGGGTGCCACGGTCACGACGCCCGGCGTCGCCATCTCGATCGCCGACCTGGCGCACGCCTGGGGGCCGACACCGGCGCTCGACGACATCACCACAACGATCGACCCCGGCTCGTTCGTCGCGATCGTTGGTGCCAGCGGCTGCGGCAAGTCGACGCTCCTGCGCCTGCTGGCCGGGATGGCCGTGCCGTCCACGGGCTCGATCGGCATCGACGGGGCCACCCCTGACGAGGTCCGGCGACAGCGGCGCATCGGGTGGGTGGCCCAGCGCCCGGCGTTGTTGCCGTGGGAGAGCCTGCGCGACAACGTCCTGCTGGCCACGCGGCTGCACGGAGACGCATCCGCCGGTCCGGATCCGGACGCCCTGATCGAGATGGTCGGACTCGACGGCTTCGCCGACGCCCTGCCGGCCCACCTGTCGGGTGGCATGCAGCAGCGAGCCGCCCTGGCACGAACGCTGGCCCTGGACGCGCCCCTGTGGCTGATGGACGAGCCGTTCGCGGCGTTGGACGAACTGACCCGCGAGGCTCTGGCCGCCGACCTCGTGGACATCTGGAGACGCCGCCGTCCGACGGTGGTGTGGGTCACCCACCACCTGGGTGAGGCGGTGGCGCTGGCGGACCGCATCATCGTCCTGTCGCCGCGCCCCGGTCGGATCGTGGCGGACCTCGCCGTCGACCTGGCGCGCCCGCGCGATGTCACGACGCCGGCCAGCCAGGCCATCGTCCGACAGGCACGGGCGGCATTGGCGGATGCAACGACCGCAGGAGTGCGGTCATGAGCCGAGCACCCACGACCAACCAGGCGACCGCGGCGCCCGAGGCCCCGGCAGCGTCTGCAGCCATCGGGACCGTCACGACCGGCACGACCGCCGAGCCGAGTTCCGGCGTGGGGGACGGGCGATCCTGGCCAGCGGGCCCGGCTGTCGTGGGCGGCGCGCACGACACGGGATCGACACCCAAGTCGGGCCAGGCGGCGAAGGCCACCGAGTGGTCCCGCCGGGGCACGCCGTGGTCTGCCCTGGCCGGTGTGGCACTGCTGGGCGTGCTGGTGCTGGCCTGGGAGGTGGCCGTCGTTGTGTCGGGCGTGCCGGAGTGGATCGTGCCGGCGCCCACGGCCGTGGGGCGTGCCATGGTCGACAACGCGGCCACGCTTGCGCCGGCAGCGATGGTCACCCTGGGCGAGGCCGCTGCCGGCCTGCTGATCGGCAGTGCCATCGGCCTGGCGGCCGCCGTCGCCATCACCTTCGTCCCCCGCCTGGAACGCGCCATCCTGTCGGTCGCGCTGCTGGCCAAGTCGACTCCCATCATCGCCGTGGCCCCCATCCTCACGATCTGGTTCGGCTTCGGCCACGCCCCCAAGGTGCTGGTCACGGCGCTGCTGACGTTCTTCCCGATGCTCGTCAACGCCCTCGAGGGGTTCCGCTCCGTGGACCCCGCGATCACGGACTGGTTCCACTCCGTCGACGCGCCACCGCGCGCCGTGTTCCGGCACGCCCGCTGGCCCACGTCGTGGCCCTACCTGTTCGCCGCCCTCAAGGTGTCGGCGCCGCTGGCGATGGTGGCCGCGGTCGTCGCCGAGTGGATGGGCGCCTCGTCGGGCCTTGGCCGCTCGATGTGGCTTGCCTACACCAACCTGCGCATGCCCGACCTGTTCGCCGCCGTGTTCGTGCTCACCGCGCTGTCCGCGCTGGTGTTCCAGGCGGTCGTCGTCCTCGAACGTCGCGCCATGGCGTGGCGTGCGCCGACGCCGACCACGTGATCGCGGCCCCGACCCGACTCCACAGGACCCTCCGACATGACTCGTCGCCCATGACTCGCCGCTGCCTGCTGTCCCTGACCACGGCCTGCCTGCTGGTGCTCACCGCCTGCGGTGGCGCCACCGATGATCCGGCCGCCGGCGCCAGCGACCCCGCCACGCCCAGCACCACGACCGCCACACCTGCCACCACCGTGCCCGCGACGGCCAACGAGGACGGAGGCGCCACGGTGGCCACGACGCCGGACGCGTTGACGCCGGTGACCTTCATGGCGGGCTTCTCGCCACAGGCGAACCTGCCGTTCGTCGGGGTCTACGCAGCCGCGGACCAAGGGTTCTTCGCCGACGAGGGACTGGAGGTTGAGATCCAGCACACGGGCGGCGGCGGTGAGCACCTCCAACTGCTCACGACCGGCACCGTCGACATCACCACACAGGACGCGGCCGTGCTGCTCGAACGCCGCGTGGACCCCGGCTTGCCGCTGGTCAGCCTCGCGTTGTTGGGCCAGACCGGCCAACAGGCGTTCATCGCGCTCGAGGAGTCGGGGATCGAGACCCCTGCCGACTGGGCCGGGCGCACGGTCGGGTTCAAGGGGACGCCGCCGCGCGACCTGTTCGCGATCTTGGACGCCGTCGGGTTGACCGAACAGGACATCGAACTGGTCAACGTCGGCTTCGACCCGCGGGTGCTCACGGAG
>DATFMD010000386.1:0-3864 GCA_035267125.1 Nitriliruptoraceae bacterium
GTGTCCACTCGGTCTGCGGCATCGCTGCGTTCTGCGGCGTCGCCTCGTTCTGCGGCGTCGCCCCGTTCGGCGGGATCGACTCGCTCGATCGCATCGACACGGTCCAGCATGAAGGCCATCTGGAACGCTCGTTCCTCCCACGCGCGGTAGCGACCCGACGGCCCGCCATGGCCCGCGCCCAGTTCAGTCTTGTGGAGGATCGGGGCGTCCGACGTCGTGTGCGTGCGCAGTCGCGCGACCCACTTGGCCGGTTCCCAGTAGCCGACCCGCGGATCGTTCAGCCCGGCCGTGACCAGCATTGCGGGGTAGGGCTGCTCGGTGATGTTGTCGTAGGGCGAGTAGGCCGCGATCACCTCGAACCACTCCTGTTCGAGCGGGTTGCCCCATTCCTCGTATTCGCCGACGGTCAGCGGCAGGGACGGGTCCGACATCGTGGACAGCACGTCGACGAACGGCACCCCGGCGACAACGGCCGTGGCCAGGTCGGGTCGCTGGTTGACGACCGCACCCATCAGCAGACCGCCGGCCGACGCACCCTCGATGACCAACCGGTCGTGACTGGTCACGCCCGTGGCGGCGAGATGGTCGGCCACGGCGATGAAGTCGGTGAACGAATTGGGCTTGTCGGCGAACTTGCCGTCCAGGTACCACTGCCGGCCCATCTCGCCGCCACCCCGCACGTGGGCGTAGGCCACGACCATGCCGCGGTCCAGCAGGCTGATGCGGGCCGAGGAGAACACCGGGTCCAGCGAGATCTCGTAGGCGCCGTAGCCGTACAGCAGGGACGGGTGCGGACCGTCCCCGAGGTCGGCGCGCGCCACGATCGAGATCGGCACGCGGGTGCCGTCGTGTGCGGTGGCCCAGTCCCGACGCGACACGTACCGGTCCGGATCGTGGCCGGGCACCGGTTCGGTGTGCACGACCACGCGATCGGCATCGGAGCCGGGACGCAGGTCGGGACCGCCCAGGCGCAGTTCGACCAGGCTGGTCGGTTGGACCAGCGAGGTGTAGGCGAAGCGGTACCACTCGGTGTCGTCGTCGGGGTTGCCGGTGATCGTGGCGGTGTGGACCTCGGCGGGCCACGCCAGCACGCCGGTGTCGCGGTCGGGCCGGTCGGGATCGGATCGGGCGGGATCGTTCGGCTCGGGACCAGGTCCGTCGGGTCCGGATCGGGCCGGATCGTTCGGCTCGGGGCCAGGTCCGTCGGGTCCGGATCGGTCGGGATGGGACGGCTCGAGGATCCGCACCTGGACGCGGGCATCGGTGCGCTCGGACACGAAGATGGCGTCGACGAACGCGTCGACGTCCTCGACCCGGATGCCGGGGCGGTGGGCGAGCACCTCGGACCACTCCCCCGCCTCGAGTCCGCGGCGCCCGTCCAACACGGCCGCCAGCACCCGGAAGTCTGGGGCGTCGTCGTTGGTGGTGACCAGCAGTCGGCCCCGCACCCGGTCGTGTTCGACGGCGTACTCGACACCGCTTCGACGTGGCGCCACGCACCACGGTGTCGCCGTGGCGTCGTCGGCGTCGAGCAGCCACGACTCGGACGTGGTCGACGACCCCGCCGAGATCTCCAGGAACTGCTTGCTGCGGTGGGTGCCGACCGACACCCAGAAGCGTTCGTCGGCCTCGTCGAACAGGACTTCGTCATGGTCGGGACCACCCGGTTCGCCCACGACGTGGCGCCAGACCCGGTACGGCCGCTGGGCCTCGTCGGGTTCCATCCACAGCAGGTGCGCCGAATCGTTGGTCCACGCCAGCCCGTAGGTGGCCCGATCCGTGACCTGCGTGTCCTGGCCGGTGGCGAGGTCCCGCACGCGCAACTCGTACAACTCGCGACCGGTGACTTCGACCAATCAGGCCATCAGGCGGTGGTCGGGCGAGACGGCCAGGCCGCCGATGCCCAGGTAGTCGTGGCCCTCGGCCTCGACGTTCTCGTCCAGCAGGACCTGCTCGCCATCGGGGACGGTGTCGGGGTCCACCGCCGCCACGTCGGCATGGCGGTCACCGGTGGCCGGACGGCGACAGTGGATCGCGTAGTCGCTGCCCTCGACCGTGCGGGCGTAGTACACCCAGTCGTCCTCGATGGTGCCCGCGGACGTGTCGGTCTCGACGACGCGCGACTTGATCTCGTCGTAGATGGTGGTGCGAAGGTCCGCGAGGTGGGCCAGGGCCTGCTCGGTGTGGTCGTTGTTGGCCTCCAACCACGACAGCGTGTCGGGATCCTCGGGATCACGCATCCAGGCGTGGTCGTCGAGGAAGGTGCGCCCGAAGCGCACGACGGAGGTGGGACGGCGGGGAGCAGTCGGCGGCACGGCAGCGGTCATGGGCGGGGTTCCGGTCACACCAGCGTCGCGGCGAAGCGCCGGAAGGCCGTGGCGGCACCGCTGGTCATCGGCGCAGAGTGGCCGAAGACCGCCGCGGTGAAGTCGTGGGTGGCGATGTGGGCGATGCTGGCATCGAGGGTGGGGTCCTGGACGTTCATGATGCCACGCACGATGCCGCCCTTGCGACTCGACATCGCGGCATCGCCCACGAACATCACGCCACCGGCACGATCGAGGAGGAAGGAGACGTGACCGGGCGTGTGACCCGGAGTGTCGAGCACCGTGAAGTCGTCTGGGAGGTTCGCCTGGTCGGCCTCGGAGACCTCGTGGTCGACCTCGACGTGGTCGGCCTCTGGGATGAACCGCATGAACCAGGCCAGGGGGCCGAGCCTCGTGGCGATGGGCGGCGGCGTGACTGGGTCGCGGCCACGTGCAACACGCGCGTCGGTGGGTGACATCGCCAACGATGCCCCGCTGGCATCCTTCACCGCGGCGGCACTCCCGGTGTGGTCGAAGTGCGCATGCGTGACCAGGATCGCGGTGAGGTCGTCCGGCGACCGCCCGATCTCGCGCAGCGCGGTCGTGATGGCGTCCAGCTTGCCCGGCATGCCGGCATCGATGAGCGTGACGCCCTGGTCACCGTCCACCAGGAATGCGTTGGCGCCGATCGAGATGTGGTGCACGCCGTCTGCGATTGTCTGCATGTGCCAGGCTCCGTTGGGAATGTCGACCAGCCTAGGCAGGTTGGAGCCTGCGGATCGTTCACACGGCCGCATCCGTGCATCCGATCCAACCATGCCAATCCGCCAATCCGCCCGCCAATCCATCTCCGATCACGAGGAACCACCGATGTCCACGCTCCACGACTTCAGCGCCGAGACCCTTTCGGGGCAACCCGTCGACCTCGGCGACTACGCCGGCAAGGTCGTGTTGGTCGTCAACACGGCGTCCAACTGCGGCTTCACCCCGCAGTACGACGGGCTGCAGCAGTTGTGGGAGGAGTACCGCGACCAGGACCTCGTGATCCTGGGCTTTCCCTGCAACCAGTTCGGCGGCCAGGAACCGGGCGACGCCGACGACATCGAGGAGTTCTGCCAGGTCAACTACGGCGTGACCTTCCCGATGATGGCCAAGGTCGACGTGAACGGCAAGGACGCCCACCCGGCATTCGCATGGCTGCGCGACGAGACCGGCGGACTGCTCGGCAGCGCCATCAAGTGGAACTTCACCAAGTTCCTGGTCGACCGTGACGGCAACGTCATCGACCGCTTCGGATCCCGTACCACGCCGGCCGACCTGCGCGAGCCGATCGAGAAGGCGCTGGCTGCCTGAGCCCGACCACCCCACAGCGTGCGCACAGCCGACGACATCCCGTCGTCCATGCGCACACCACCTCACACGCCCCACCACCGACCCACAGCGTGCGCACACCCGACGAAATCCCGTCCTCCATGCGCACACCACCTGGCACGCACCCGCCGACGGCCGGTTCAGCCGGTTTCGAGGGCGGCGAAGTCCTCGAGGCCACCCTCGTAGC
>DATFMD010000387.1:0-4016 GCA_035267125.1 Nitriliruptoraceae bacterium
GCGCTGGAGCAGGTCGCCATCTACGAAGACGAGCCCTACGAGTCCTACTTCTCGGGCAACGTCATCCAGATCTGCCCGGTCGGTGCGCTGACGTCGACGGGCTATCGCTTCAAGGCGCGCCCGTTCGACCTGCGCAGTTCCCGCAGCGTCTGCGACGGATGCTCGGCGGGCTGCTCGCTGACCGTGCAGTCGCGACGTGGCGAGGTGGAACGCCAACTGGCGCGCACCAACATGGCGGTCAACGAGGAGTGGAGTTGCGACAAGGGCCGCTTCGGCTTCGGGCACCTTGGTGGCCCGACCCGGCTGCACGCCCCGCAGGTGCGCGACGGCGACGACCTCGTGGACGCCGACTGGGCAACCGCGCTGATGGCCGTGGTCGACCACCTCCGGCCCGATGACCAGGTCGTCCCGACGGCGGTGTTGTCAGGCGGACGCCTGCCCGACGAGGACGCCTACGCCGCTGCGAAGTTCGCGCGGACCGTGTTGGGCACCGACGACGTCGACTTCCGCACCCGTGCCGCCGTCGACGGCGAGGCCGACGCGTTGGCCGCGTTGGCCGGTCGTGACACCGCCACCTACGCCGACGTGGAACGCGCGCCGGTGATCGTGTCGGTCGGGCTGGATGCCGAGGAAGAGGTCCCGATCCTGTTCCTGCGCATGCGCAAGGCGTGGCGAGCGAACAAGGCACGACTGGTCGGCGTGGGTGCCTCGACGGGCACGCTGGCCGACTACCTGTGGCGCCGCCTGCCGACCTCGGTCGGAGACGAGGCCGGACTCCTGTCGGACTTGGCAGCAGCCGTCGACAGTGGTGGCCGGGGGCAGGTCGGCGAGGTGGCCGCGGCACTGGTGGAGGCAGACGCACCCGTCGTGCTGGTCGGGGAACGGGCGGGAGCGGGCGCACTGGCTGCTGCCGGCCGCCTCGCCGACGCCATCGGTGGCAAGGTCGCCTGGGTGCCCCGCCGCAGCAACGCGCGTGGCAACCTCGAGGCCGGACTGGCCGCAGGGATGCTGCCCGGCCTGCGCCGCGGTGACGACGACACCCAGCGGGCAGAGGTCATGCAGGTGTGGGGTGTGGACGACCTGCCCGAGTCGGGCAACGACCTGGTCGACATCCTGACCCTGGCCGGCAAGGGCAGGATCAAGGTGCTCTACCTGCTCGGCGTCGACCTGGCCCAGGACGTTGCCGACCAGCGCCTGGTCGACAAGGCCCTCAAGAAGGCCACGATCATCACCCACGACGTCGTGACGAATGCCACGACCGAGCGCGCCGACGTGGTGCTGCCGGTCACGGCGGCGCAGGAGCGAGCCGGCACCCGAACCAACTGGGAAGGGCGTCGCCAGCAGTTCAACAAGGGCGTCGACGGCCCCCGGCTGGCCCAGCACGACTGGGAGGTCCTGGTGCAGGTCGCCGGCCTGCTCGGCGCCGACCTGGGCTTCACGGACCTGGACGGCATCCGCACCGAGATGGCCCGCCTGGCCGTTGCCGAGTCCGCCACACCCGACTGGCCAACGGTCGCGTCCACCGATCCGGCCGCTGACGACTCCGACGACCTCGCGCTCGAGACCTACCCCCTGCTGCTGGACAACGGCGTGATGCAGGTCGACAACGCGGACCTGGCGGCCACTGCCCGCACCCCGGCGATCCGCCTGCACCCCGACGACGCGGCCGCCCGCGGCATCGCCGATGGCGACGTGGTCGAACTGTCGTCGCGCCGGGCCTCCGTCACCATGGCCGCGCGGCTCACCAGCGACCAGGCCCGTGGCACGGTCTTCGTTCCCGCCAACAGCGGCGACGACAATCCACGCCATCTCGCTGCCACGGTCACCGTGGCCGCCGTCCCCGGCGAGTCGGGCGGCGACGACTCGGCCGATGCCGACACGCCCCAGGAGGTGCCTGCCTGATGGACACGCCACTGTGGGTCCCGATCTTCACCGCACTCGCCACCTTCCTGGTCTTCCTGCTGACGACGGCCGTGCTGATCTGGGGCGAGCGTCGCGTCGTCGCCCTGATGCAGGACCGCCGCGGGCCCAACCGCATCGGTCCGCTCGGCGTGCTCCAGACGCTGGTCGACGGCGGCAAGATGTTCTTCAAGGAGGACTTCACGCCGGGAATGGTCGAGCGACTGGTCTTCACGGTCGCTCCGATCATCGCCGTGGTCGTGTCCTTCCTGACGGTGGCCGTCATCCCCATCGGGGGTGAGGTCACGATGTTCGGCGAGACGTTCACTCTGGTCACCGCCGACCTCGACGTCGGGGTCCTGTGGATCCTGGCGATGGGATCACTGCACGTCTATGCGGTGTTCCTGGCCGGCTGGGCCTCCCAGTCGCCCTATCCGTTGCTCGGTGGTGTCCGGGCCTCGGCCCAGATGGTGTCCTACGAGATCGCGCAGGGCTTGGCGGTCGCCAGCGTCATCGTCTACGTCGGCTCCTTCCGGGTGTCCGACATCGTGGCGGCACAGTCGGCTGGCCTGGGCCTGTTGCCCGGAGCTCCGAACTGGCTGTTCCTGCCGTTGTTCCCTGCCTTTGCCGTGTTCATGGTCGGCATGGTGGCCGAAACCCAGCGACCGCCGTTCGACCTGGCCGAGGCCGAGGGTGAACTGGTGGCGGGGTTCCACACCGAGTACTCCGGCATGCGCTTCGGGATGTTCATGCTCAGCGAGTTCATGGGTGTCGTCATCCAGTCCGCGGTCGTGGTCACGTTGTTCTTCGGTGGCCCCAACGGCCCGTTGTTCGGCCCGGGCTGGTTGCAGGGACTCTTGCCGGTCGTCTACTTCATGCTCAAGACGATCGTGTTCATCATCTTCTTCATCCTGCTGCGTGGCGCCGAGCCCCGGATGCGCTACGACAAGCTGATGAACCTGGGGTGGAAGATCATGATCCCCACGGCACTCGTGTGGGTCGTGGCCCAGGCGGCCATCATGCTGGCCGACCAGGAGTTGACGGCGTGGCCCGACGGGCGCATGCCGGCCCTCGTCGGCCTGGTCATCATGGTCGCTGCACTGGTGATCACGCCGATCGTGCGACGTGACCCGACCCAGCGCGACCAGATGGCGACGTCGGTGGCTCGCGACGTCGAGCACCACATGGACGAGTTGCCGCCGCTGCACCAGCAGCCCGACCCGTCCCTGCCCGCGCTCGTCGAGGCTGCACCCGACCACCAGCATCCGCAACAGGCCCCCGACCCCGACAAGGTGGTGATCTGATGCCCGAGTTCCTCGGAACCGTCGTCTTCTTCGTCATCCTGGTCGGAGCGATCGGCGTCGCCCTGCACTCGACCGTCATCGGTCGGGGCTTCGCGATGCCGCTGCGCCAGATGCTCAAGAAGCCGTCCACGTCGTCGTACCCGGAACAGCCACGTCCGGTGACCCCGCGATTCCACGGCCGCCACCAACTCAACCGCTACGAGGACGGCCTCGAGAAGTGCATCGGGTGCGAACTGTGCGCCTGGGCCTGCCCGGCCGACGCGATCTACGTCCAGGGTGCCAACAACACCCCGGAGGCCAGGTTCTCGCCCGGCGAGCGCTATGCGAGCGACTACCAGATCAACTACAGCCGCTGCATCCTGTGCGGCCTGTGCATCGAGGCCTGCCCGACGCGTGCCCTCACCATGACCCACGACTACGAGTTCTCGGCCGACGACCGCGGGGAGCTGACGTGGACCAAGGACCAATTGTTGGCACCGGCGCCCGGCGGCCAGGACACGCCCCACCTGGATCGCCAGGTGCGCGAGCGTGGCCTCAACTACTACGGCGGGGAGGCGGTGACGCCACCGGCGACCGTGGGTGGCGAGTACCTGTCGGCCACGAACCGACCGCGCTACAAGGCCAATGACCTGTTGCCCATGGCACCTGCCCAGTCCAGTGCGGACGGGGAGGACGAGTCGTGACCAGCCTGTCCGTGCTCGCCCAGGCGACCACCGGCTCGACCTCCGAAGTCGTGCTGTTCGTGGTCTTCGCCGGCATCGCCATCGGCGCCGGCATCGGCATGGTCGCCATGCGCAACATCGTCCACGGCGC
>DATFMD010000388.1:0-5976 GCA_035267125.1 Nitriliruptoraceae bacterium
GTCCCTGGCCGGCGCTGGGCACGGATTGGCGTGCCTGACCTGTGGCTGGCACACGCCACGACGGCGGTGTGAGGAGTGTGGAGGTCGTGCGTTCGTGCCGCTGGCGGCCGGGACGGAACGGCTGGCGACGGAACTCCGACGGACCGTGACGGCTCCTGTCGTGGTGCTCGAGGGCTATGACGCCGACGTGCCCGATCCCCCGGCCGTCCTGGTCATGACCCGGGGGTCGGTGATGGACCTGGCCCCGGGCCCGGTCGGCGCGGTCGTGGTGCCCGACCTCGACGCGTTGGCGCGCCGTCCTGCCGTCGACGCGCCCGAGGACACCCTGCGGCTGTGCATGGCCCTGGCGACGTGGGTGGGCCACGCCGACCCGGCCCGTGTCGTGGTGGTCACCCGTGAACCCGAGGGACGCGTGGCCACGGCGTTGCGTCGCTGGGATCCCGCCGGGTTCTGGCGTGACGAGGAGGCCGCGCGGGATCCGTTCCCACCGGTGCGCTCAGCCATCGCCGTCACCGTGCCCGACGTCGCGACCGTGGACACCGTCACCTCGCACCTCGGTGGCCACGACGTCGACGTGCTGGGGCCGGTTCCCGTGGATGCGGGCCAGCGTCTGCTGGTGCTGACGGCGGCTCGTGTGCCGTCCGTTGCCGTCCTGGCAGCCCTGCGACGAGACCTCGCCGCCGACAACGTGGCGATGGCCCTGGACGTGGACCCTGTCGACCTCGTGTGACGTGTCCGTGCCGGTGGTCGGGCCCGTATCCTGCCGGCCACACCACCCCGACGACTCCGTGGAGAACCAACCGCCGTGACACGCCTCGACATTCGTCTGTTCGGCGACCCCGTCCTGCGCCAGCAGGCACGCACCGTCACCGACTTCGACGATCGCCTCGCCACGCTGGCCCGCAACATGCACGAGACCATGGCGGCGGCCAGCG
Source organism: Nitriliruptoraceae bacterium (assembly GCA_035267125.1). Lineage (GTDB taxonomy): Bacteria > Actinomycetota > Nitriliruptoria > Nitriliruptorales > Nitriliruptoraceae > Salsipaludibacter. Next base: position 936 of record DATFMD010000388.1, read on the forward strand.
GGGTCGGCCTGGCCGCCAACCAGGTGGGCGTGCTCAAGCGCCTGTTCACGTGGTCCGACGGCGAGGACGACGGTCTCAGGGGTGCCGTTGCCAACCCGAGGTTGCTGGACGCGTCCGAGGAGGTCCAGGAGGGCGACGAGGGCTGCCTGTCCTTCCCCGGGTTGTTCTATCCCCTGGATCGCCCGCTGCGGGTCCAGGTCGCGTGGCAGGACCTGTCCGGCGATGGCCACGAGGTCGAACTGGAGGGCTTCCTGGCACGGGTGTGGCTGCACGAGATGGACCACCTCGACGGCGTGTTGTTCATCGACCACCTCGCACGCCATGATCGCAAGGCCGCGATGCGGGCCATGCGGCAGCTGCGCGACGAGGAGACCGGCGGCGACACGCGGACACGGCCGGGCAGCCTGCTGCTCGGAAGTCGACGCGACGGGGATGCCCTGTGACCCGGATCGTGTTCTTCGGCACCCCCGACGTGGCAGTGCCGTCGCTGGACGCCCTGGTGGCCGCAGCGGATCTCGACGTGGTTGCCGTCGTCACGAATCCCGACCGACCCCGCGGACGCAGCCGTACCCCGCGCCCGTCGGCGATCAAGGAGGCCGCTGTGGCGGCCGACATCGAGGTGTGGCAACCCGAACGTGGCAAGGACGTCGCCGAGAAGTTGCGGGCTGCTGCCCCCGACATCTGCGCCGTCGTGGCATACGGGTCGTTGTTGCCCCGCGCGGTGCTCGACATCCCCACCCACGGCTTCGTCAACCTGCACTTCTCCCGCCTGCCACGCTGGCGGGGGGCAGCACCCGTGCAGCACGCCATCAGGGCGGGCGACGCGGTCACCGGGGTCACGACCTTCGTCCTGGACGAGGGCATGGACACCGGCCCGATCGTGGAGGTCACCTCGACCCCGATCGGCCCTGGGGAAACGGCCGGCGAACTGCTCGAACGCCTGGCAGTGGAAGGTGCGCCGGTGCTCGTGCGGGCCGTCCGGGACCTCGCTGCCGGTGGTGCGCCGACACCACAACCCGAGACTGGTGCGACACTCGCGCCCAAGATCACCAACGACGACGTGGCGCTGGACTTCAGCGAACCGGCGGCCCGGGTCGCGGCCCTGGTGCGGTCGGCGGCGCCTCGCCCCGGCGCGCACACCACCTGGCGCGGGGATCGATTCAAGCTCCTCGGGGCCGTGGTGGGCGAGGACGTGTCGGACCCGGCGGCATCACCACCACCGGGCACGATCGTCGCCACCGCGTCCGACGGACTCGTCGTCCAGTGTGGCGACGGGGTCATCCGCGCCACCCGTGTCCAGCCGGCCGGCAAGGCTGCCATGGACGCCGGCGCGTTCGTCAACGGCTACCAGCCAGATCCTGGCGAGCGGCTCGGCACATGAGCGTCGGCGTTGCCCCCAGGGCGGCAGCACTGGCCGCGGTCCGGGCGGTCGATGCCGGGGCGTGGTCGACACGGGCGGTCCCGGACGCGATTGCCGAGTTGCCCGATGTCCGGGATCGGGCGCTGGCAGCCCACCTCGCCCACGGCACGATCCGATGGCGCGGCACGCTCGACTGGACCCTCCAGCAGGTGGTGTCCCGTCCCCTCGAGTCCGTCGAGGAGGCACTGGCCCAGGTGCTGCGGTTGGGCGTGTTCCAACTGCGTCACTCCCGCGTGCCCGCCCGCGCCGCAGTCGACACGTCCGTCGAGTTGGCCCGGGCATCGGTGCCCGGGCGCCGGGGCAAGGGTGCGGCCGGCTTCGTCAACGGTGTGCTGCGCACGGTCGACCGGCGCGGGAGTGCACTGGACGCGATGATGGCCTCCAATGACGACGAGGCCCGCATCGCCCTGCAAACCGGTCATCCGGAGTGGATCGTCGGTGAGCGCCTGGCTGCCCTCGACGACGCCGCGACTGTCGAAGTGTTGCTGGCCGCCGACAACGAGCCTCCTGGCCTGACGTTGCGGGCCATGGGTGATCGCGACAGCCTGGTGGCGACGCTGCGGGCCGATGGCATCGAGGCCGAGCCGACGGCGCATGCCGCCCTGGGCGTGCGAGCCCCCGGCACCGACCCCCGCCGCCTGGCCGTGGTCGCCAACGGCACCGCCGTGCCCCAGGACGAGGCGTCGATGCTGGTCGGTGCAGCCGTGGGCGTGACCGCGGGGGACCGGGTGGTCGACCTGTGTGCCGCCCCGGGCGGAAAGGCCATCGACCTCGCCGTCCGGGCGGGGCCCACCGGGCGCGTCACGGCCGTCGAACTGCATCCGTCGCGGGCACGACTGGTCACCGAGGCGGCGACCCGGGTCGGTGTCGACCTCGACGTCGTCGTGGGTGACGCCTTGGAGGTGGACCTGCCGCGGGACGTCGATGCCGTCCTGGTCGATGCACCGTGCACCGGCCTGGGAGTGGGGCGCCGGCGACCCGAGGTGCGGTGGCGACGGCACCCGGAGGACCTGCCCGGGCTCGCGAGCCTGCAGGCTGCGTTGGTGGGCAGGGCCATCGAGCTGGTGCGCGATGGTGGCCGCGTCACCTACAGCGTGTGCACCTGGACCGTGGCCGAGACCACCGACGTCGTGGCGGCGGTCGAGGCCGCGAGCCCGCGGCCGCTGACACGCGGCACGATGCGCCAACTGCGTCCCGACGTCGACGGCACCGACGGCATGTTCCACGTGACCTGGCAGGTCGGGGACGCCGCCTCGGCTCCTGCCGCGAGCTGACCCGACGACGACCCAGCCACACACCGAACGAGTGCGAGGACCACCGCCATGACCATGCCGCACGACATCGTGATCTCGCCCTCGATCCTGGCCGCGGACTTCGCCGACCTGGGCGCCGAGGTCGCCGACGTCGCGCCCGGAGTCGAGTGGGTCCACGTCGACGTGATGGACGGTCACTACGTGCCCAACATCACGCTGGGCAACCCGGTGGTGGCGTCGTTGCGTTCGGCGACCGACCTGGTCATGGACATGCACCTGATGATCACGGACCCGCGCACCTACGCCCCCCAGTACGTCGAGTTGGGGGCCGAGTCCATCACCTTCCATCCGGAGGTCGAGGACGACCCGATCGGGTTGGTCGAGGACCTGCGCACGATGGGTGCACTGGTGGGGGTTGCGGTCAAGCCCGACCACCCACTGTCCTCCGTGGTGCCGTTGCTGGACCACATCGACATGCTGTTGCTGATGACTGTGGAGCCCGGTTTCGGCGGGCAGTCCTTCAGGGCCGACGTGGTGCCCAAGATCGTCGAGGCGGCGGCGTGGCGCAGTGCCCATGGCGCGACGTTTCGCATCGAGGTCGATGGTGGCATCGATCCGGGTACGGCCCGCACCGTGGCGGCCGCCGGTGCCGACACGCTGGTGGCCGGATCGTCCATCTTCGGCCGTGACGACCGTCCTGCGGCCGCGACGGCCATTCGAACGGCAGCCGAGGGGGCGCGCGGACCCGAGGGCCGGCGAGCGTGACGCCCATGTCGCCAACGGGTCCGGTCGGATATCGTCGCGGGTACGTCTTCGGGGCAGGTGCAACTCCTGACCGGCGGTGAAAGCCCGCGAGCGACGGCGAGGGCAGGGTCTTCCAGGGACCCGGGCCAGCACGACGCCAACGCAGACCCGGCGCAACTCCGGGGCCGACGGTGACAGTCCGGATGGGAGAAGACGCCACGGGCACCAGCCCGTGTGCCGGCGTCAGCCTGCGCGTGGCCCGATCCTTCGGGTGGCGACGGTGCGCCGTTCTCCCATGTCCTCGTCGGCGACGCGACCGATGACGAGGACCGGCACATGGACCAGGCCGAGGCGGCGGGGACCCCGCTGAACGGGCCCGGCGACGGCGCGGTCGATGGTGGTGTCGACCTGGCCACGGACGAACGCTGGATGCGTCGTGCCATCGCCGTGGCCGAGAGTGCCCGGGGGACCACCAGCCCGAATCCCTTCGTGGGCGCCGTCGTGGTGGCCGACGGCGTCGAGGTCGCGACGGGTGCCACGGCACCGGTCGGTGGTCCACACGCGGAACCGCGCGCCCTGGCGGCCGCCGGCACCCGCGCCCGCGGGGCCACCCTCTACGTCACGCTCGAACCCTGCACCCACCACGGCCGCACGCCGCCATGCACCGACGCGATCGTGGCAGCCGGAGTGGCCCGCGTGGTGATCGGCATGGCCGACACCAGTCCGGTCGCCGCAGGTGGGGCCGAGCGCCTGCGCGCGTGCGGCCTGGACGTGGCGACCGGGGTGCTGGGTGATCGAGTGCTGGACCAGTTGGAGGTCTTCGCCACGGTCGTGGCCCACGACCGCCCGCACGTGACCTGCAAGCTTGCCCAGACGATCGACGGCGTCACCGATCCTGCGCTGCGCGGAGGTCGCTGGATCACCGGTGCCCGGGCCCGGGCACACGTGCACGACCTGCGCGCCCGGGTTGCCGGCGTGCTCGTCGGTTCGACGACCGCGCTGGTCGACGATCCCGCCCTGACCGTGCGCCACGCACCGAGGGGTGCGACCCTCCCACGCCCGATCGTCATGGACCGACGCGGTCGGCTGCCGCTGGACCACGCCGTGGTGCGTCCGGGAGCGATCGTGGTGACGGCGCCGGGCGCACCCGCCGAGTGGCGGGCTGGCCTGGGCAGCCGTGGGGTGGACGTGGTGGTCGTCGGGTCGCTGGTAGCCGGGCTCGCCGCGCTGGTGGAACGGGACGTGGACTCGATCCTGGCGGAGCCGGGCCCGGTTCTGGCGACCGCACTGCTGGAGGCCGGCGCCGTCGACCGCCTGCTGTTCCACGTCGCCGACTCGACGGTGTCGGACCGACGACCCGTGGAATGGGCCCTGCCCGTGCGCGGGTGGACACCGGTCGCTCGTCGCGCCCTGGGCGCCGACGTCGAGTGGGAGTTCGCGCCCCCGACGTCCGTCGCATCGCCGTGGGACGCCACCGACGCCGCCACCACCGCCACATCCTCCGCCTGACAGGACTGAAGATGTTCACTGGCATCATCGAAGAGGTTGGCCGCGTCCGCGCCATCGAGGTCGCAGCCGACAGTGGCCATGCCGAACTTGCCATCACCGCCGACACGGTCACCGA